>RCNO01000028.1 GCA_003731685.1 Bacteroidetes/Chlorobi group bacterium MS-B_bin-24 | reverse complement strand
ACTCGCTCATCGTAATTTACATCATCCTTTGTCAAACCAAAGGTATCCTGAAATTTCTGCAGGAGATTGATTTCGCCTTCGTCCATTTCCTTGTCTTCGGTAAACTTTTCGTAGAGCTGGTTATAAACCTCCAGCAAAGCATCTTTTGGCTGAGTTTTTAAGAACTCAATTGCGTCGTCGTGTATTTCCTTGCTTTCGGCAATCTGTTGCGTAAGAAGGAGCTTTTTCTGTTGCAATTCCATCAATTGGCGGGCTTTTTCGGCTTGTTCTGCTGCTTCGCATTCCTTGCAAATCACTCTCCTCGAAAACCAGGGAAGTTTTTTCCCACATCGATGGCAATATCGAGCCATTGTTTTCCATTCTTTATTTGTGGAATTTTCAATTTATAAAAGTTTTTTGAAATTTTATACAAAATTAATTTGGATTTTAAAATTTTTTTTCTTATTTTTGTAATAACCAGGGAGTTTTTTGAAAATGAACATTTTATTTAAATGGAATATAAATAACTCAGGAACTCATCAAATAACCGAAGGGAAGTGTGAGAATACTTTTCCTAAGGCAATACTGGGTATTGCGTTTAAATCCAAATTTTTCAATTGNAGCGGAATTTTTATGNATGAANGTCCCAATTATATACTAAATATCAAATATTTGGAGGGGATATGAATAAATTTTTCTTCTATCTATTAATTATTGGGCTTATAACTCTGCCAGTTTATGGACAAAAGGGTGATTATAATTGGTGTTTCGATACAGTTGGGATTAGCTTCAATAATCCAAATTTGGAACCTATACCTTTGTTTGGCACAAAAGTATTATGGCCTTGGGGGGGACCTATTCCTTCTACAATTTCCGATTGTAATGGCAACTTACTTTTTTACTGTGGTCCCGGAGAAATTATTCCACAAGTTTATGATTATCCCCATTCCCTTTTGTTTAAAATTTTTGATAGCAAACATAATCCACTTCCAAGCTTAGATTCAATTGTGTTGTTNGAAGGTATTTCATTTTTACTACCTTATCCTGGNTCAAACTCTCTCTTTCTCTGTGTTGCGGGTGNCCTTGAATTCTATAATGGCCATAATAAAAGTGTAATTTATTTAATTGACCGGACGAAAAGAAGTGGCTTGGGCGATATTGTTGGGAAACACATTCTTAATAATAGGTGGCTTTTTGATGTTTTTAGACATTCTAATGGAAAGGATTGGTGGATTTTAACTATTGACTTTGATTACTTTAAGCAACACTTTTACGATCCACTTAAGAGACACGTTTCTTATTTATTTACCGAAAAAGGTATAACCGATTCAACTGAGCTTTTTATGGAATGTTTATACGATGCGCCATATTATTGGTTTGCAGAATATTATCCCACTTCCTATACTTACTATAGTAGAAGCTTAGGTAGTAATATAAAAATTTTAATCAAGGCGATTGGTTATCCGGGTCCAANNANNCCAAGTCCTCCAATCAACCAATACGATTTGTACCATATTTATTTAAGTGTATACCAAATTAACCCTGAATTAGGCGAAGCAAAGTCCCTTGGTTATTTTAAGATATGTGATTCCTGTACACACTGNGGTTCCCCGGTTTACTTGCCCGAAAGTAAGAAAATTTATATAGCCCTTGGTGAACTATATCCAATTCCNGGGAAAGATTCTATCTTTCAAGAAAAATATAAACTATTTCAATTTACCTTTAATCCCGATACAACTTTGTTCCTTCAAAGCAAACAACAAGTTGGACCGACAAAAGAAATTACATTTGTCAGAGGCACTTATGATCTTTTCCCGGAGGGGTTAATTCCCCGGTATTTCCATGAATTGAAAATGGGACCCAACGGGAAATTATATGCTTTGCATTATGGTATGAATTACATTTCCGAAATTGCCAACCCAGATAGCAATGCTGATGCTATAATTTTTAAGGACACTGCTCTGTTCTTTGGCGAAGCGAAAATTTTTTCATTCCCAACAACAGTTAGCGCTTCGAGTTGCCTTGGGAAAATTGAAATATGGTTACCCGATACTGTGGCAAAGATAGGAAGTAAGAACTTTTGTATNCCTATCTACGCCAAGAAATCTGGCGAAATAATTAATGGAATAGATTTCGAAATGAAAATAAGATTCGATGCCAATGCTTTTTTGCCCGAGAATATAAAATCCACTATCGAAGGCAAAGATAGGATAATTACAATTGAAGGCGAAAGTACAGAAATAAAGAACGAACCCGGGGTAATAGGTTGGTTTTGCGGCGAGGTTCTTTTGGGCTCAGAAAGGCGTGTCCCCNTGATAATCGAGAAGTTACAATGGAAAGATTCTTATCTCGACTCAGAAACTCGCGATGGTAGTTTGACATTAGAGGGAGTTTGTGAACATCAACTTTCGCAGGTTGAATTGTTTCAGCCATTGAATATAAGTGTTCTACCAAACCCTTCGTCCTCCGACGAAGTCGAACTTATTATTGAAGGCAAAAAAGGAGCAAACTATTTGATTGAAATTTATAATAGCAATGGAATGCTCGTTGAACAACAAGGAATCCATATGGACGATGCTGTTGCGGTTATCACGAAATCCTTAAGCTCATATCCTTCTGGTTTATATTTATTTAAGATTGGCAAACAAATAGCAAAAATAATAAAGATATAGAAGATTGGCGAAATTTACAACATCTAATCGATTGCGAAGCTAACTACTCCCCTTCTTTTGNGNTTTCGCTACTTTGATACTTTGCGTTAAGCTGAATGATTTTCAGTTCAGCTTCGTCCAAGATTTTTCGCAGTTCAACGGCGAGTTCCATCCCTTCCTCGTATAATTTGATTGCCTGATTCAACGAAACACTGCCTTGGTCGAGCATATTTACAATTTCCTGTAGTCGCTTTAATTTATCTTCAAATGTTTCCGCCATCTTACGCCTCGAATTTTTCGATTTTAATATTCCTTGATTTAAGATAATTCAAAACATAATCGAAATTTTCCCTTTTGCGAGCGAGAATCTCGGGCGGAATAATTCCTTGCCTTTCAACTCTGCCTTCGAGCATAAGATTAGCAACAGCACAAGCCACAAAGCCCGTTGTCCTTCCCATCGAGGAGTCCCCCGCCAATTTATCCGTTATATCGAATATTTCGTAGAAAATCTCTACATCATTCGCCTTGTCTTTTAATTTTATTCTCATCACGGTAAACTCCTCATCTTCGGGCAAAAGTTTCCACTTCGGCAACAGCAACTTCTCGAGAAGATGCAAAGGAACGACCTTGCCGGCTCGGGTTTCCACAGGCTCGGTGCTCAAAAGCCCACACTCTTTCAGGAAAAGGATTTTCTCGGCATAGCCAGGATAGCGAAGCGTTTTCTCGCGTAGTTCAGGAATATCGGTCGTAAAGAGCAATGTGCGTAAACCATCGGTAAGGAAGGCTTCCAATGTCCCAATCCCCTTAAAGTTCAAATACTCAATTTCGGTCAAAGGTTCCTTGGTAATGATTTTCCCATTTTCTTTGAAACGTGCAGGGCGAATGTATTCTTCCAGAACATCAGTAGGCGAGAAAGGTGCTTTATATTCAAAAGGCAAAGTCCTTTCGAATGGCAAACCACCAACATAAATCGTTGCCGAGTCGACCTTATCGAAAAAGGAATGGTAGCCCACAATCATATTACTCAATCCCGGGGCAATTCCGCAATCCACAACACAAGAGACGCCGTTGGCTTTTGCCAAATCGTCCAGTTCAAACGCATTCTCGGGGAAAAAGGCAATGTCGACGACATTTTTCCCCAACTCAATCAGATTTTTCAACACAGCGAAACCTAAAAAACCGGGAACAGCAGATACCACCAAATCGTAATCTTTAACAATAGGAGTCAAAAACTCTTTGTCCGCTGCATTTCCGATGTAAAATTTAATTTCCGCTTGCTTCAAGATTGTTTCGATATTCTCAAGTTGAATATCAACAACGGCGACCTCGTGATTTTTGGCTAAATCTTTTACAATTGTTTTTCCAACAAGTCCACATCCAAGAACTAAAATTTTTGCCATTTTTCTTTTTAATGAATTTTAAGTAAATTAGAAATTAATAAAGATTGAGATATTAAAAGTGTAGATGAAAAAACTTTTTTTGTTTTTGATAGTAGCTATAAACTTTACATTTTGCACGAAAGCGCCCGAAAGCCAACCAGCCGAAGAAATCAAATACAAACTGGAACAGCCCCCCGACCAAACAGCAATGAACATATCTGTNGACTTTTTAGATTCATCGAAACTNAAAGCACGATTGTGGGCGAAGGTCGCAAAAGTTTACTTCGCACGAAGCGAAACTCTGCTTTTCGATAGCATCAGGGTGGAATTCTTTTCNAGCCGAACAGGTCGCCGGCAAAGNACNCTCACTTGCGACAGTGCAAAAATCAACGACAGAACAAAGGATATGTATGCTTTCGGGAAAGTCCTCGTTGTTGCCGACAGCCCAAAAACTATTGTTAGAACAACATTCCTTGAATGGCGAAACAAAACACAAAGACTATATTCAAACGAATTCATCGAAATCATAACTCCTGACGAAGAAATTCGTGGATATGGCTTTGAATCGGATGTTAACTTGACCAATTACAAAATTTTTAAAGTTAGTGGGGTAAAAAAATGAAACAGATGCTAATCGCAGCTAATTGGAAAATGAACAAAACACGCGAGGAGTCGCAAACTTTTGCCAACGAACTTTTGAATTGGCTCGGGAACAACACATTGCGCAGCAGTGTTCTAATTTGCCCTCCTTTTGTGAATATTCCGTATGTATACGAAATTCTTGGCAATACCATTGTTCAAATTGGTGCACAGAATTGCCATTTCGAAAAGGAAGGAGCCTACACTGGCGAAATTTCGCCCCAAATGCTTATCTCCGCTAATTGTAAGTATGTAATAATTGGACACTCGGAAAGAAGGACATATTTCCACGAAGATGACGAAACAATAAACAAGAAAATCAAAAATGCCTTGAACTTCGGATTGAAGCCAATATTTTGCATTGGCGAAACATTGAAAGAACGAAAAATGCAGTTGACAAACAATGTGCTCGAAAGGCAGATTCGCATTGGGCTCGATGGTATCGATTCAAGCACATTAGAAAATATTGTTATTGCATACGAACCTGTTTGGGCAATTGGAACAGGAATTTCTGCAACCAACGAACAGATCGACGAGGCGCATAACTTCATTCGCAAACTGCTTGTTGATTCTTTCGGCGAAAGCGGGAATTCCGTNTTGATTCTTTACGGTGGAAGCCTGAATTCAAAAAATGCATACGAAATCTTTTCGTTGGCAAATGTCAATGGTGGATTGATTGGCAAAGCCTCGCTCGATGTTAATGAATTCATACAAATAATCAAGNCATCGGAACAAANTTTATCGATGGTATGATACAATTTAATTTCCCGAATTTCATCAGTTTTGCAAGGCTTTTGATTTCGCCAGTAATTTACTTTTTGTTTATCTCGAACAAAGCGGAATTGGTGAATCTTGCCTGCTGGCTATTTATTATATCGGCAATTACCGACACAATCGACGGNTGGGCTGCTCGCCGTTTTGGCGAGGTTACTCGCTCGGGAGAGTTCCTCGACCCGCTTGCCGACAAAGCTTTGACAAACTTTGCTCTCGTTGCTTTTGCACAAAACAACATAATCCCTTGGTGGATGGTGATAATCATCATCACTCGGGACTTATTTTCCACGCTTTTGCGAATTTTCGGCTTGGCAAGCAAAAACCCCGTGAAAACATCCATTAGTGCTAAAATCAAGACCACTGTNGAAATGGTTTTCATATCCTACATTTTNCTTCTAATATACATCCGAAACACATTTACATCGATTTCACCCGAAACGGTGGAAAAATTAATTTTCTCGCCTATTACATATATTTTGGCGTTGATAATTACTGCAATGGCGTTATATTCGATGGGGGGATATGTGATTAAATTTGGTATTTTTTCAAAAAAAATAAAAAAATATTGAAAAAATCAAAAAAAATTTAAAAAAGTACTTGACAAATACAAAAAAAATTTATATTTTGCATTTGCTGAAAAAACAAAACCTATGAATTTGTTGTGTAAAAAGAAGTTAAGAACAATTTTATGGAACTTTAATAGATTTATCAAAGACTTAGGAGTGGAAACTCTCGAAACGATTATCAGGACAAAGGAACAAAGAGATTAAGATAGAAATGGCGATTAGATTTTCTAATCGCCGAATTGTATGTTAAACAAAATGAGGTGAAGCATGGCTTTAAACAAACAGCAATTGGTTTCGGAAGTCGCAAAGCGAGCCGAAATCAAGAAGATGGACGCCGAAAAGGCGGTCAACGCCGTTTTCGCTGCAATCACAGATGAACTCGCAAAGGGCGGGAAAGTTACTCTCGTCGGTTTCGGAACCTTCTCGGTAATCGAGAAGAAAGAGCGAACAGGAATTAATCCTCGCGANCCCAAGAAGACCATTAAAATTCCCGCAAGGAAAGCNGCGAAGTTCAAACCNGGAAAAACTCTGCGCGAAAAAGTTAATACGAANACNGGCGGAAAGAAGAAAGGCAAAAAATAACGCTGTAACAGCCTATACCTCGGGGCTGCAAACCTTTTGGGCGAACGATATTCTTATTTCGATTAAAGCCCCGAGGCTGGCGTTTTAGCAAAATTTTTGGTCTTTTTCATTTTTCCCTCCTTAATTGTTCGGGGGGCTTATCCAATAAGCCCCTCTTCGTTTAATTAAAACAAGACAAAGACATCGCTTGTTTTTAAGCTTCCGTGCCTGACAAATACACGCAGGGGCAAATAATTATTCGCCCCTACAAGATATTAAATTTGGAGGCTAAACCGATAACCCTTGTTCTTGACCCTAATGGATTCATTGTGTAAAGACATCGGATGTTTTTGAAACATCCGATGTCTGGGAAATACTTGTAGGTGCGAACCTTTTTATCCTCCTTAATTGTCGGGGGGCTTATCCAATTAGCCCATCTTCGTTTATTTAAACAAGACAAAGACATCGCTTGTTTTTAAACTTCCGTGCCTGACAAATACACGCTGGGGCGAATAATTATTCGCCCCAAAAGATATAAAATTACTTGGTGGCTTGACCGAAAACCTTCGTTCCAGACCCTTACGGAATTCATTACAAAAAGACATCGGATGTTTTTGAAACATCCGATGTCTGGGAAATACTTGTAGGGGCAAACTTGTGTGTTCACTCCCTGTTCAAATATGTTTGCCTCTGATGCTACATCCAAAAACGAAATGTTTTGCAGTGTATGATTGTATGTTTTTTTAAGTACAATTTTAAATTACCCCAACAATAGAGCAAATTATGATAAATTTTTAAAGTTCAAATATTGGTTGGATTGTCCTGAGTAATCGCCTGACCAAATATTCTCCTCACGTCCTGTATCTGAACATATCCCGTTGAGGAAAGCGGAGGATGTATTCCCAAAAGTATTGGGCGCCGAGTTTGTGCGAAGGCAATGGAACTCGCTCGATAAATTCTTCGAGTGAAAGCCAAGCAAATTCTGTATGCTCCGAGGAAATCCTTATTCCCTCCTGATAATCCACTAAAACGCCGAAAACGGGTATTGCATTTACGGAATTCTGGTATGGGTCGAAAAAAGTTCCGACAAATGGAATTGTCCAGATTTCTTTTGGCTTCAAGCCTGTTTCTTCTTCGACTTCGCGGAGTGCACATTCAATAGCGGTTTCGCCGGCTTCGATTGTTCCCGTTACTGCTTGCCATAGTCCGGGATAAATTGGATTACCCGAAGACCTTTTCAATGCAAGGAACAATATCTGACCAGTCGATGGATGCTCGCAGGCAATATGCACNTGAATTGTGTTCGCCACAAAACTAATCATTGGATAAATCNCCTCAAAAACNGCAAAAGTTTCGACTCGTCCACAGCCCAGTTATATTTGGTTCTCGATATTTCCCAAGCGTTCTGGCTCAGCGTCTCCCAATCGTAGTCATCAATTCCATTGAAAAAGCGTTTGATTGTGGTTTCGTCGATTTGCAAAGAAATCCCACAATTTGCTTCTTCGACAATCCTTTTCAAAGGAACTGCATCCGAAACAAGCAGAGGAATTCCAAAAGCCATAAAGTCGAAAACTTTGTTGTGAATTGTATGATTATTAAACTCGTTCGGGGGGAATGGGACAACGCCAATATCAACATCTTTCAAAATGTTTGGCAATTCTTTAAAATTATATTTTCCCAAAAACTTTACATTTTTGGCATTATTTGTTTCCACAATTTGCTTCAATTCTGGCAAGCAATCGCCTTCGCCAGCAATCCAGAATTCAAAANCTTTATCCACACTTGCAAATTTTACGAATAATTCAAGGAATTCAGCAATGGGCTTATCGCTTGTAAGGAATCCGTGATGNTCAAATATTTTNGGAGAATGCTTTGGTTTCCTTTGAACTTTGGGGAAAAGACTTAAATCGGGCGTATTGTGGATAATCTCGATATTATCCGGATTGAAGTTGTATTGCCAAACAAGTCGAATTTTCTGTTCGTCGCAAACGGTGATTATTGCATCAGCCAAGGAAATATTCCGACGTTCCCACTTGTCGGGCAGTTTTACATTATGCGCCAGAAATCGATAAACTGGATTTTCGTTGTACTTCTTCCACTGCCGAATAGCAGCAGGATAGTGCTCTGCCAAATCGATTAAAACAGGAACTTTCTTGTTGTTCAATGCTTTTTGGACGCAAGAAACAAGGAAAAACTCTCGGACGATTACAATGTCGGGCGAGAACTCATTGAAAATAGATTTCAGTCCTCTTGTCCACAGCGGATTGTCGGGGAACGGCAAGGAAAGTTTGGGCGGAACTTTATATCCAATCCGCCAAATGTTTAAGCCATCGATTGTTTCGCGCTCGTTTTCGTTCGCTCGCCAGCGAGCAACTACCAAAACATCGTACCCAGCGGTTTGCAGAGAACGACAAATTTTTTCTAATCTACCATCCCAAGGGAAACCGCCTTTGAAAATGTAAACAATTCGAGGCATAGAATTAAAAGAGGTATTTCAACACAACAAAGCCACCAACAAGAAGCACCAAAAAAGCCAGAGTCAATTTTTCGAAATATTTATCTATGAAACTTTTCACTGGTGGACCAAAGAAATAGAACAAAGCCCCAACAAGGAAAAATCTCAAACCTCTTCCAAAAAAGGAGATAATCAAAAACGGGACAAATGGCTGGTTTGTTGCTCCTGCGGCAATTGTTGCAACCTTGTATGGGATAGGCGTGAAAGCAGCCCCAGCCAAGAACCAATAGCCAACGTCGCTATGGAAAGCTGTGACTACCTTTGCCCAAGCATCCTGAAAATGGTAGAAGTTGATAATCTTCACTCCAACCAATTCCATCAAAAAATGCCCAATAAAATAACCAAAGATTCCGCCAAAAGCAGAACCAATAGAGCACCATAGAGCTGCGGTGAACGAACGCTTTGGATAGGCTATGCCNATTGCAATAAGCAAAACATCGGGGGGTATTGGGAAAAACGAAGCCTCGGCGAATGCAAATCCAAACAAAGCCCAAAGGGCATAACGGGTATTGGCAAAGCTCTCCATCCACCGAGTTGCTTTCCNAAGCCAATTATTTATTATTGCTTTTATCATAATTCTTTCCAGACGCCCATTTGGTAAAACTTTTCTTTTCGCTTGCGAACAAGCTCATCGGGGTCAATACCGATTAAAACTTCGAGCTCCTCGGTTAGAACATCCTTCATAATACTAAACATAGCTTTATGGTCTTTGTGCGCCCCGCCCAAAGGTTCGGGAACAATTCTATCGATAACGCCAAGTTCGAACAAATCTTTTGCAGTAAGTTTCAAGGCTTCTGCCGCCTGCTCTTTGTAATCCCAACTCCGCCAAAGAATACTCGAGCAGGACTCGGGCGAAATAACGCTGTACCAGGCATTTTCGAGCATCAGAATTCGGTCGCCCACACCAATTCCAATAGCACCNCCGCTGGCTCCCTCGCCAATAATTACCACAATAATTGGAACACGAAGTTTAGCCATAAGGAACAAATTGCGNGCAATGGCTTCGGCTTGTCCTCGCTCTTCGGCTTCCATACCGGGGAAAGCTCCGGGNGTATCGAGGAATGTNATAATCGGCTTGCGAAATTTTTCGGCAAGCAAAAACAAACGATGCGCCTTGCGATAGCCCTCGGGATTTGGCATACCAAAGTTCCGATAAAGNTTGCTCTTGGTATCGCGNCCCTTTTGATGTCCTACAACAAGAACCGACCTGCCATTGAACTTGGCAATTCCCCCAACGATGGCAGGGTCGTCGCGGACACAGCGGTCGCCGTGAAGTTCNACAAAATCGGTGAATATGTTATTAATNTAATCGAGCGTTAANGGTCTTTCGGGGTGGCGAGCNATTTGCACTCTCTGCCATCGAGTTAATTGATTGTAAATTTGAACTTTCAGCTCATCGATTTTTGCTTGCAATGTCGCAATTTCGTCATCGATATTTATAACCTCGCTCATCGATTTCATTTCTTCTATCTTCTGTTCCAGTTCGTAGATTGGCTTCTCGAAATCCAGAAGATACTTAGGCGGAACTTTTCCCATTTTTCCCCTTTCTATATTTAAACAAAATTTCTAAATCGAGCAAAGAAGAATACTCTTTGATATAAAATTGATTGAGCTTCTCCTTCGTTCTTGGCGTTAGGAATGCGCCCCTGTGTGCTTCGGAGATAGTAACCAATGGCTCCTTGTCGTAGAATTCCCTATATTCTTTATCGAGACCAACAAAAGTCATTTCCCCTACCAAAATTTTCAAAAAGTTAACAATTTTTCTTTTCCCTTTATCAAAAAACAAAAATAAAAAGGGAAATCCAATTGTAAAAAACCAGAGGAGAAGGGCAAGGTCGAAAACTCGCTTGAAAAAACGCTGTCGAAACCTTGTCAGATTATATCTGTCACCAACTGGATTAGCATTGGTTAGCTCACGAATTATTTCCGAGGCAACATAATCCTCGTAAACTTGTGCGTAATAAAGCCGAACATTTGTCGGATAGGTCTTTTGTAAAACTTTCAGCAAATCAATTCGAGAAATATTTGGGTCGGTAACAATAATTTCAGTTATTTGATTGGACTTAATCGCCACGGGCAGTTCTTTGTAATTGCCAATAACGGGGATTGAATTCCCCAGATTGCCTTGTTCGGTCGAAATCAGCCCAACGACTTGGGCATTTGAATTTTGATTCTTTTCGAGCTCGTTGATAATTGCAAGGGTAATATCGTTATCGCCAAGAAAGGCTATTCGTCTTGGGGCTAATGAGCCTTTAATTTTGTTCCGCAAATTGTAAACAATTCTCGTAGCATTGAAAAAAATTAATGCAAAGCCAATGGTTAACAACAGAACTCCACGACTGAATGCATATTCTTTGAAGAAATAAGTTAACGAGGATAACACAAAAAATGAAACAAGCAAGCCGAAGGATGCCCGCCAAACGCTATGTTCAAATTCAAAATACTCCCCAACTGCTATCATCGAAAAGAACACAACAAAGGACAATGCCAAGAAAACCGTCGGATAAGCATAATCGGGGAAACTGAACACCGAACCAAAGCGAATCCAGCTGGCAAGCCCCAAAGAAAGATTTGCAAAGAGCAAGTCCGTTATTATAAACAAAATTTCAGTTCTAAACTTCAATAGTTTCGATATAAACTGCCTTACCAAGATGCCAAAGCGGATAAACCCCGCAAACCACCGAGAATCGGAAAAATGCTTGCGGGCGAAGATTTCCATCGACTTGAAAAAGAAGTAGGTCTCGTCGATTGTGCTCCGCCGAGTGCTTTGCCCTTTGTAATGGATTATCGATGTGGTTGGAACATAAGCAATCTTCCAACCCAACTTTTGTGCACGGTAGCAGAAATCTATATCTTCGCCATACATAAAGAAATCGGTATCGAAGCCTTGCAAGGCACTGTATACCTCTCGGCGAACAAACATAAAAGAACCACTTATAGCATCGACATAGGCGATTTGGTCCGGCTCTAAATAAGTCAGATTATATCGCCCAAAAAGTTTGCTTTTGGGGAAAAGGGCTTGCAAGCCGAATAGCTTTGTAAAAGCAACCCATGGAGTTGGGAAACCACGTCGACAAGCAAGTTGCAAGCTCCCGTTCGAGTTCAACACTTTGCATCCAGCAATGCCTACTTCGGGATTTCGCTCCATAAAGTCAATCATCACCTGCAAAGTGTTCTCTTGCAATATTGTGTCGGGATTTAACAAAAGAAGGTAATCGCCTTGGGAATGGGAAAAACCAACATTATTGGCACAACCAAAGCCTTTGTTTTCGAACATCCGAACAATTTTTACTTCGGGGAAAAACTTTTCGATAAACTCTGCTGAACCATCGCTCGAATTGTTGTCGACAACGATTATTTCGTAATTGAAATTAACATTGGACTGCTTAATCGAAACCAAACACTGCGAAAGAAAATCTTTTACATTGTAATTAACAATAATTATGGATAATTTTATCGGGTTTGGCATCGTAGTTCAAAGGCATTTAAAATTTTTGCATAATTTCAATTTCCAAACCAAAAACACTGCTTCGAGAATTATTTTTTTGTTCATTTTGGAAACACCGTTTCTGCGGTCGACAAACACGATGGGAATTTCCTTCACTCTGAATCCTTTTGCCCAAAAGCGGAAATTCATTTCAATTTGGAAGCCGTAGCCATTTGTTTTGATTTTGTCCAAATCGATTTGTTTCAGTGCCTCGGCACGGAAGCATTTGTATCCACCAGTTGCATCACGAACAGGCATCCCCGTGATAATGCGAGTATACAGATTGGCGAAATAGCTCAACATCAGGCGGCGGAGGGGCCAGTTGATAACATTTACACCTGTGAGATAGCGCGAACCAATGACCAAATCTGCATCCTCGAGGGCATCGAGGAATCGGGGAATGTCCTCGGGATTATGCGAGAAATCGGCATCCATCTCGAAAATTGCCTCGTAGCCGTTGGCAAGAGCATATTTGAACCCCTCGATATAGGCAGTTCCAAGCCCCAACTTCCCGGGTCGCTGAATTAAATGGACACGGGGGTCTTTTTCGCTAATCCTTTTCACAATCTCCGCCGTTCCATCGGGTGAATTATCGTCTATGACAAGGATATTCAAATTGCTATCGACCGAAAATATTTTGTCGATAAGATTGGCAATATTTTCTGCTTCATTATAAGTTGGAACAATTACAATTGCTTTCATACAAAACTTATGAAATATTCAAATACTTACGAATCTCCGAGGCAGAAGCCTTTTTCAGAACTTCCCTTGTCTTTTTGCGAGCTTCCTTGTAACTAATTTCCGAAATCCATTTCTTAACCTGCAAAAAGTTTGGAGCCGAAACACTTATTGAATCGAAATCCAGCCCAATCAACAAAGCTGTTGCCGAAGAATGGGAAGCAAGCTCGCCGCAAATACCAACTTTTACCTTCCTTTTCTTGGCGTCATCGGTGGCTTTCTTCAATAATCTTAAAACAGATGGATGGAATGGTTCAAAATAGTTGCTAACAAAGCTATTGTCCCGGTCGGCAACCACGGTATACTGGGTCAAATCATTTGTTCCGAAACTAATAAAATTGACATAAGGAGCAATTAAGTCAACAATTAACGCTGCTGCGGGAGTTTCAATCATCACTCCAAATTCAATCCCCTTGTGATATTCTATTCCCTTTTCATCCAATTCCTTCTTGCACTCTTCAATAAGTTGCAAACTATCCTGAACCTCGCTCAAAGTGGAAATCATCGGCAGCATAATCTTAACATTCCCGTGAACCGAAGCCCTTAGAAATGCCTTGATTTGAGCCTTGAAAAAACCACGCTTGCTCAGCAACAAGCGTATGCCACGAAAACCAAGCATTGGGTTGTTTTCGGCGAAATCAAAGAAATTCGGGAACTTATCGGCTCCTAAATCAAATGCACGAAACACCACAGGCTTCGGATACATCTTCATCGCAACTTCGTTGTAAATTTCATATTGAAAATTCTCGGAATCCTCAAGATTGTTTTGGTTCCAGATTTCGTTCAATGGCACAAGATGTTCCGTCCGCACCAGTCCCAAACCATCGGAATGGTAAATAACTGGGTTTTCCAGCTCGTCCTTTGTGTTCAAATTTATTTGAAGGTCTATGTGCTTACCGTCTTTGGTTTGTGTGGGCAAATTTATCAGTTCGCCCAGAGTTTTTTTCAGCTCTTTCTCTTTTTCAACTTTTAGCCGAAAACTTTCGCGGGTTTTCTCAACAGGGTTGACAACAACTATGCCTTTGTATCCATCAATTATAACTTCGTCCCCAGTTGAAATAATATTTGTTGCATTGCTTACGCCGATGACCTCGGGAATACCATAGGAACGAGCAAGTATCGAGGAATGTGTTGTTATTCCGCCAACTTCTGTGATAATCCCCGCTATTTGTTTGTTTCGGAAGTAAATAACTTGGTCGGGGGAAAGGCTATTCGCAACAATAATTGAATGTTCTGGAATGTATGTAGATAACTTCTTTGTTTGCAAAATCTCGATTATTTGGTTTTTAATTTGTTCAATTTCGTATGCCCGTTCCCGTAAAATCCTATTCTTTATGCTTAAAATAGAATTTTTGTATTTGTTGAAAACAATCTCAACGGCGCTTTCCGCCGAATATCCTTTGTCGATATTTTCCTTAATTTCATCTCGAAGGAAAGGGTCTTGAAGAATTGAACGAACAGAGTTCAACACTGCAAGGGCAGGATTTTTTTCCTTCCCAACAACTGAAAGGTAATGGTCCAACTGACTTTCGTATTCATCGATAGTTTTTGTAAAGCGTTCAAACTCTTCTTCTGGGTTTTCGGCAAATTCACTTCTTTTTGAATTAAAGATAGATTTTTTTATAACAAAAGCCTTGCCACAGGAATATCCGACAGAGGAAGGAATTCCAGATAAAATTATTTGACCTTTGCCATTGTTAGAATTAAGACTCATCAAAAACCAAAAGGTTTAAACTAAATTTCATTAAAGCCCTTATTGAACAACTCGGCAATAGCATCGGTAGCAGCATCTTCGTCGATACCTTCGGCAATAATCTTAACTTTTGTTCCTTGAACAGCGGGCAAAGTCATCAAGCCGATGATACTTTTAGCGTTTACAGAATAGCCATCGACTTCCAAAAATATTTTGGATTTGAAACGGGACGCCACCTTGACAACCTCGGCAGCTGGCCTCGTGTGCATCCCCGCAGGATTGATGACCTCGACTTCTTTTACCACCATCTTAACAACTTTAGAGACTACAAAATTAGCAAATTTTTATGAACAAATAACATAGGTGGAAGTTGATGATATTATTTTTTGCAGACATTTTTCCCAGACATCGGATGTTTTAAAAACATCCGATGTCTTTTTGCAGGTGGAGTGCTGTTTGTTCCAGATGCATTTCATCGAACAAGGGGACTTCCAGACATCGGATGTCTGTCAGACATCCGATGTCTAACCAAAATGAATTCTGTTTGGGGAAACGAAATCGGTTTTGGGATTATAATATTTCGTAGGGTGCGAATGATTATTCGCTCTTACAACTTATTTTCATAAACTTTTAATCCATTCCTTCCAATGTTTGAAATACCATATCGATTCTGCCGAAGGGGGCAGAGATTTGAACGCCATTGATTCTGTCCCGTATTTCTTGAAGTATTTCGCGGGCTATGGCAATTCCTTCTTCGAGGCTTCTTTCTTTGGAGTCCGCAACTTTTCGCATCCTTTCGATGATTTGCTCGGGAATGGACACTCCCGGAACTTCGTTGTTCATAAATTCTGCATTCCTTAATGATGTCAGCGGCCAAATACCGGCAATAACAGGCAAACGATAATGTTCTATCCTTTTCAAAAAGTCTTTGAATTTCTCTACGTCGAAAATAGGCTGGGTAACAATAAATTCAGCACCTGCGTCAACTTTCCAATAAAGCCGTCGGAACTCTTCTTCAAGATTAAAAGCAACGGGATTTGCCCCAACACCAATGAAAAAGCCTGTCGGCTCCCCTATTGGGTATCCTGCAATATCCAAGCCATTGTTCAATCGGTTAAGGATATTCACTAACCCAATCGAATCAACATCGAACACACCAGTGGCATCGGGATAGGTTCCCAGTTTTGGCGGGTCGCCGGTGATTGCCAAAATGTTCTTTATTCCAAGGGCATAGGCACCAAGTAAATCCGATTGTATTCCGATAACATTTCTATCGCGGCAGACGAAATGCAACACTGTTTCGATGCCTACTTCTCGTTGTATTTTCACAGCAAGAGCCAAAGCACTCATTCGGGCGCTTGCTCTCGGTCCGTCGGGTATATTGATTACATCAATACCATTGTAAAAGAGTTCCCTCGCTTTTTGTAACTCTTTCGAAGCATCAACACCGCGAGGCGAAACAAGTTCTACAAATTTAACAAATTTGCCATCGGTCAATCTCCTTGCCAGTCGCGATTTATCCCTTCTTTCTATTGGTTTTACTCTATGTTCCGCTTTTACTTCAATTTTCTCTACTTTTTCTAACTTAATTTTTGGACTCAGAGCCGAAATAGACGAAGCCATTCGTTTTATATGCTCTGGTCCTGTTCCACAACATCCGCCAACAACGTTAACTCCTGCCTGTATCAATAGTTTTGTGTATTCGGCAAAATACTCGGGCGACGCAAGATAAATATTCCGTCCATCGACATTTTTTGGTTTCCCTGCATTAGGCATTATCGATATTGGCAAACTTGTTAAGCTTCGCACTGTTTCGAGCCAATTTAGCATCATCTGTGGTCCAACAGTGCAATTCACACCAATTATATCCGCACCAAGAGACTCAAGTTCCTTAATCGTTGTTTCGGGGTCGGTTCCTGTTAATGTATTTCCATCTTCATCGATTGTTATCTGGGCAATAATCGGCTTTTCGGTTAATCTTTTTGCTGCTTTCACCGCCTGCCGAAGTTCATCTATGTTTATAAAGGTCTCGAAAATTAGCAAATCAACTCCACTATCGAGTAGTGGCTTTATTACTTCTTCGAAGTATTCTTGGGCTTCTTCGCGTGCTATTGGACCAAGCGGTTCAATTTGCACTCCAAGTGGTCCAACAGAACCTGCAACCAGTACTTTTTCGCCTGCAACTTCGCGTGCTAATTCGGCTCCTTTCCTTACAATCTCGTAAAGCTTATCTTGAAGATTGAATCTTCTTAATTTAAATCTATTTGCACCAAATGTATTTGTTTCGATAACTTCTGCCCCTGCATTGACATAATCCCTATGGATTTGTTTCACAAGTTCGGGCTGTGTAATGTTAGTCTCTTCAAAGCAACGATTTATAAAAATCCCTCGCTTGTAAAGTTCGGTTCCCATCCCGCCATCGAAAAGGACTACTTTTTTCTTTATTTTTTCTAATATGCTCTCCATTTTATAACTTTTTGTTGAAAACTTGTGAATAAACTCTATCTTTTTTGTTTAAAATTCGTTGATTTTTGTTTAAAATATCTTTAAAAGTTTGCTTTGGAACATAAAATCTTCAAAAAATTCAGATGTTTTACACATTCCCGAATGGTAATCCAAAATCACTAAATTAAAACCTTTTAAGTATTTAAAATCCTCCTTGATTAAGTTTTCCACATTTCCACATACCTTAATATTATTAAGTAAGAATTGAAGAAAAAATCTTATCGAAATCCTTTATCAAGGTTTTATATTCATCCGTAAGTTTGGTGCCGGCAGTAGCGAGATGGTTTTTTCCTCCACCACGACCACCAAGCTTCTGTGCGACTTGGTTCACAAGTTTACCAGCGGGATAAGTGCTAATTAGGTCATCAGTAACAGAGCAGGCGATGTAAAGTTTTTCTTCTTTGGGAAGGAAAAGGAAGGCAATGCCATTTTTTCCAAATGTATTGCGGACTTCTTCGGCAAGGTCACGCAACTCATCGAGATTTTCTACATCAACCTCACGAACAATGTATCGAATTGAATCAAAAGTCCTTGCAGAAGAAACCCATTCGCTTATTTCTCTTCTTATCCTCTCTTTTTCAATCTTTTGAAACTCTTTTTGAAGTTTACGAATAGTGTCTTCAAGATATAAAGTTTTGTTCTTCAAAACCTGAATTTCATCATTAAGATTAAGCAAATATTTATAAACACCGCGAGCGGTAACAGCTTCGATACGGCGGACACCAGCAGCAATTGATTGTTCCGATAATATTTTGAAAATACCAATTTCGTTAGTATTGCGAACGTGAGTACCACCGCAAAGTTCAGCAGAAAAATCACCCATCGAAACAACACGAACGATTTCGCCATATTTTTCGCCAAAGAACATCTTCGCTTTGGTTTTAGTTCTCGCATCCTCGAGCGACATAATATCTGTTCGGACAGGTAAAGCTTCGAAAATCTTTTCGTTAACAAGTGATTCAATTTCTTTAAGTTGCGATTCCTCGGCTTTTGCGAAATGGTTAAAATCGAAGCGGAGATAATCGGGGGCAACAAGCGAGCCCGCTTGGCGAACATGGCTACCCAAGACTTGCACCAGTGCTTCGTGAAGCAGATGCGTTGCAGAGTGGTTCCGCATTGTATCCAAGCGTCGAAGCCTATCTACACGGAGCAAAGCCTCTTTACCAACCGCATTTGGAAACGTCTTGTCGACAATATGAACTATCGCATCGCCAATTTTAACAAGATTTGTTACACGAAATTTTATATCATCAAAAATGATTTCACCAGTATCCGAAACTTGGCCACCGCTTTCAAAGTAAAATGGGGACTTATCGAATACCACTTTGTTCTCGTCAACAAATAAAACTTTTGCCTGAGTTTCCAACTCTTCGTAACCAGTGAAGATAGTCTTAATATCGGGGCTAATTTGATAAGTATCGAGTGCCGAAAATTTAGCAGATTGTCGGCTCAACTCGCGCCTTTCTTCCATCTTTTTGTTAAATGTATCTGTGTCGACGGTAAAGCCAATTTCCCTTGCCATCAGTTGAGTAAGGTCGAGCGGGAAGCCGAAAGTATCGTAAAGCAGAAAAGCTGTTTCGCCGGGAATAACAAACGAGTTGTTCCTTTTTTGCTGTTCAACAACTTCTTGGAACTTTTCGATACCACGTTCGAGAGTTTGAATAAAGTTTTCTTCTTCTGACTTTATGTAAAGTTCGATTGTTTTCTGGGCTGTTTTAAGTTCGGTGAAGAAATCCCCCATTATTTCGACCAAAGTTGGAACCAACTTGTATATAACTGGCTCCTTAAAGCCAAGATTGCGGCTGAAACGAGAAGCCCGACGAAGAATCCTACGAAGAACATAGCCACGACCTTCGTTGCTGGGGTAAACACCATCGGCAATAGCAAACGACAAGGTTCGAATATGGTCTGCCAGAACACGCATTGCTATTCCCTTTGGGTCGGAAACATCTTTGGGATATTCTATCCCCGAAAGATTCTCGATTTTATTTATAATTGGCATAAACAGGTCGGTGTCGTAATTCGAAAGTTTATTTTGGAGAACTGCAGTGATTCGCTCCAAGCCCATACCAGTGTCGATATGTTTTGCAGGTAGTTCAATAAGTGAGCCGTCTTCGTTTCGGTTATATTGAATAAAAACGAGATTCCAAATTTCAATTACCCGTGGGTCGCCTGCATTGACAAGATTTGCACCAGACTTATCGGGTGTTCTGTCGAAATGTATCTCGCTGCAAGGACCACAGGGACCGACCTCGCCCATTTCCCAAAAATTATCTTTTTCGTCGAAACGGAAAATTCGACTTTCGGGCAAAAATTTCTTCCAAATTTCGTATGCCTCGTCGTCTGTTCGGAAAACAGTGGCAAAGAGGCGGTCAACGGGGAGCCCCCAAACTTTTGTCAAAAGTTCAAAAGCCCATTCAATTGCTTCTGCTTTGTAGTAGTCGCCAAAACTCCAATTGCCAAGCATTTCAAAGAATGAATGGTGGTATGTATCGACGCCAACTTCTTCCAAATCATTATGCTTTCCGCTTACTCTGATGCACTTCTGCGTGTCCGCTGCTCGTTTGTATTCACGGGTGCCGATTCCAAGAAATACATCTTTAAATTGGTTCATTCCGGCGTTGGTGAAAAGCAAAGTTGGGTCGCCTTGGGGAACAACGGGACTGCTTGGAACTATTCGATGCCCTTTCGATGCAAAAAAATCCAAAAAAGATTGTCTAACTTCACTCGCTTTCATATTCCTATGCAAATTTAAGTATTTTAGAAACGAATAGAATAGACAATTCTTTTAATTTTTTCAAAATCTTTTTTTATTAAAACATCAAATCCTTTCTCTCGAAAAATTGAGGCAACGGTTTCAGCCTGATTCCATCCAACTTCGAGGAAGAATGAGCCATTTGGGGAAAGTAGTGTTGGGAAAATCTCGGCAAAGCGGCGGTAGAAGGTTAAACCATCGGCACCATCGGTCAACGAATGTTTGGGTTCCTTTTTGATGTGCGGGGGAAGGTTTTCGTACTCCGCCAACGGAATATATGGTGGATTAGAAACAATTATGTCGAAATTGCCTTCGGGTATAGTTTTCAGAATATCTATTTTTAAGCACTCAATGTTTTTTAAATTGTATGAATTTGCGTTCTCGAGAGTTTGTTCAATTGCATTCGAGTCGATATCGATAGCAATGATTTTGGAATTACGAAAGAAATCGGCAAGGGCAATAGAAATTGCGCCACTGCCACATCCTATATCGAGAATTTTCATCTGATTGTCTCGGAGTTCTTTAAATACTTCGAGTACCGTAGCCACCAGAATTTCGGTCTCTGGTCGTGGAATAAACACTTTTTTCAAGAGATTGAGTTTGAAGTTCAAAAATTGTACTTCGCCAAGGATGTATTGCAATGGCTCGCCCGAAAGTAGTCTTTTTATGTAACTTTTAATAATCGAAAGTTCGACGCTTGTTAGTGGTTTTTCGAAATTGAGATATAATTCTATTCGTGAAAGGTTAAGCACTTTCGACAAAAGCAATTCGATTACGAGTCGTGGGGATTCGAATGCTTTATCGCGAAGGTATTGTGTTCCCCAATCGATAAGTTCAAGGACTGTCCAGACTTTTTTGGTTTTTATCTCATTTTGGCTCATAAGTTTTTGTTAGAAGGGAAAGTAAAGCCATTCGAATGAAGACACCGTGGGCAACTTGTGTTTGAATTAGCACATTGGGAAAGCCTACAACTTCATACTGTAGTTCGATGCCATAGTTTACCGGACCGGGATGGAGGACAACAAGTTCGGGTTTCCGGCTTATTCTATCAAGCGTAAGACCATAGTTTTTGGAAAATTCAGCCAACGAAGGCACAAGCCCCGAATCCATTCTTTCGTTTTGTAGGCGAAGAAGCATAATCACATTTGCCCACTCGATAGCTTCGTCGATATTTTTAAGATATTGAACATTCCAGCAATTGAAATGGCGTGGCAAAAGAGTTCCCGGACCCGAAAGAGCAACATTTGCCCCAAGCTTCTTCAACAGAATTATATTTGAACGGGCAACGCGACTATGGAGAATATCGCCAACAATTGCTACATTAAGTCCCTTGATGTAGCCAAAATGTTTATGAATAGTGTAGGCATCGAGCAAAGCCTGCGTTGGGTGTTCGTGTTTACCGTCGCCCGCGTTGATTATTATTTTGCTTGTGTTTCGTTGCAAAAAAGCGGGGACACCACCTGCCGAGTGGCGAACCACGAAAATCTGCACATCCATTGCATCCAATGTGTTCAAAGTGTCGAGCAGGGATTCGCCTTTGGTTAAACTGCTTGTAGCGGAGTGGAACAAAAAAGTTTTTGCCCCGAGCCTTTCGGCTGCTAATTCAAAGGAAATGCGAGTTCGGGTCGAGGGTTCGAAAAAAGCCAGCGCAACGGTGTAATTTTCGAGGTCATTGAATTTTGAACGCAAAAGATATTCGCTTTCAAAAAACCGCCCTCGTTCAAAAATCAAATTAACATCGTCGGTGGTTAAATCTTCCGCAGAAATTAAATACGGTTTCGATAATTTCCCTTCTTGCATAACTTTTTCAAATAAATTCTTGCAAATTTAAAAAAAGGGAACCATACCAAAGGGTGGTTGAAAAAATTTTCATAGGTGCGACGGACCGGTCGCCTCTACAATTTTCCAGACATCGGATGTTTCAAAAACATCCGATGTCTTTTTGGCAAGACAATCGCTGTTTGTTCCAGACGCATTTCATCGAACAAGGGGATTCCCAGACATCGGATGTCTGGCAGACATCCGATGTCTAACCAAAATGAATTCCGTTTGGGAAACGAAATCGATTTTGGGATTATAATATCTCGTATGGGCGAAAAATTTTTCGCCCATACAATTTCCCAGACATCGGATGTTTCAAAAACATCCGATGTCTTTTAGCAAGGGGTCACGGACATGGGATTTGCGATTATGAACTTTTGTGAGGCAAATAATTATTCGCCCCCTACGAGATCCATCAATTTGCCGCGGACGAAGACTTTTTCGATTGTATAGGTATGCGGCAGATATATCAGATTTTCGAGTATGTTCTCCGCAGAATTGTGGTTGTTATAAAAGTCGAAAGAAGAGTTTGTGGCGATTACTACAATGTCGGCTTCTTTGTTCTTTTCCAGACTGCCAATTTTGCCATCGAGTTGAAGGATTTTTGCGTTGCCGTAAGTTGCAATCCATAAGGCTTCGGGCGCAGTCAAAAATGGGGTCGGGCGGTTGTCGTAAATCAGATTCACCATCTTCGAAGTCTCGATAGCGTCCCGCATAGAATTGAACATCGAAAGAGAATATCCGCCGGCAACGTCGGTGCCAATGCCAACGGAGATATCGTGTGCCTGATACCTACGCAAAGGCATAAACCCGCTCTGCAAAAAGATGTTCGATGTTGGGCAGTGCACAATTTTCGATTGGCTTTCGGCGATAATCTGCAATTCAACATTCGACAGGTAGAGGCAGTGGGCGAGCAGAGTTTTTTCGCCCAAAAGGTTGCTTTTCTTAAAGATGTGTGTGTTCGTTGGAACTCGGTGCCGTTCCTTTTCGAAAAGGGATTTGATGAAACGAATTTCACTTTGGTTCTCGGCGAGATGTGTTTGAATAAAGAAACCGCCCTCTTTTGCCACCTGCGCAGTCTTTTGTAAAAGACGCATTGTGCAAGAAGCGGCAAAGCGTGGAGTGAAAACGTATTGCAACAATCCGCCATTGGCGTTGTGCCACTTCTTGGCTAAATCGAGAGAATCCTTGATATTCCGCGCCATCAGAGGGAGTTCCTCGGGATACCTTTTCATATCTCTGTCCATCATCACTTTGCCGATGAAGGCGCGAATACCAATTTCGCGAGCCACTTGGAACGAAATATCCGTTGCGTCCTTGTGCACCGAGGCATAAGCAACAATTGTAGTTGTTCCAAAGCGGAGTGCCTCGGTGAAGAAGAACCGGGCGATGCGTTCGGCATATTCAACATTTTGGAATTTTACTTCGAGCGGGAAAATATGGTTCTTCAGCCAAGGAAGGAGTTCGTTGGCGTTCTTTGCAACTCCGGGGAGTTGAGGGATATGGCTGTGTAAATCGATTAGCCCGGGAATAATAATTTGCTTTTCCCCGCCGTTTTCGGTGAACTTCTTTGTATCGGCTTTGCCAACGTTTGTAATTAAACCGGAATTTTCGTCGAATTCCAAGTAGCCGGTTTTAATAAACTCAATTTCGCCGTTAGGCTTTGGATTCAGAATTTGTCCATAAATAACATTCCGACCCATACTTTTATCCGTTTTTTACAATAACTTTGCTTAATTTTGAAAATTATGCATAGCAAATTAAAAAATATTTTGATTTTGTCAATATTCTTTGCGAGTGTTTTAATTTTTGTGTTCTTTTTGGGGTCTATCTATTTGAAATACTTTAAAGAAAGCGATTCTAATCCCAAACAGATTTCAAACTATGGTTTGGATTTCACGAATTTTCAGATAAGGATTTACAATGGGACAAATGTTAGCGGGATTGCCCGCCAGATGAAAAATTTCCTTGGAAATTTCGACCTCAAAGTCGAAAGTGCTCAAAATTTCAATATTCAGGTTGACAAAAGCAAAATTATCGTTTCGAACAATAGTAAAGAATTTGGAGAGTACATTGCCAAGTTGATTGGTCTTGCCGAAGATAGTTTAGAATTGAACGATTCCTTGCGAAATTATTGTCATATTGTTCTGGGGAAAGACTATAAACTTTTAAACCCATTTAGAAATTAATTCGTCTTTTTAAGTTTGTTTAACTGAATGGAAGGAATTTGGCAAAGAAGAAGCAAGTATCGAAAGAATTGGCACGCTGGTGTGCAAGAATAGCAATGGACAAAATCGCCAGCGACATTGTTGTGATTGAACTGACCGAAATCGAGACGGCGCCAGCGGACTACTTTGTCCTTTGTTCTTGCGACTCCGATGTGCAAATGCGGGCAATTGTCGACGAAGTGGAACAAAGATGCAAGAAGGAAGGCGTTCAAAAGCCAAGAGTCGAAGGAATAACCTCTGCCTATTGGATTTTGCTCGACTTTTTCGATGTAGTTTTCCATATTTTCCATTACAATGCTCGAAAATTTTACAACATTGAAAGGCTTTGGGGCGATGGCAATTTTTATAAACTCTCCAAAGATGGCAAATTATTCCCAGTTCAAGATAAAACCAAGTTTTTAATAGAAGGCAAGATTTTAGAAACTGTTTAGAGGGGTTAATGGTTCCAAAATTTATTGTTGATGAGTTCACAAAAGCTTTGCAAGCAATTGGAATAAATGACACTTCGAAATTACGATTCGAAGAGCCGAAAAACCAAGACTTCGGCGATTACGCCACCAGCGTTGCTTTAATCCTTTCCAAAGAACTTCGGAAAAATCCTCGTGAAATTGCTAATAGTATCGTCGAAAAGTTGAATTTCGATAATAAACTTGTTGAAAAAGTTACAATCGACGGTCCGGGTTTTATTAATTTAAAGTTTACGAGTTACTTTTATGGTCAAGAGCTCGAAAGGATTTATCAATTGGGAGATGACTTTGGCAAGTCCAATTTAGGCAAAGGATTGCGGGCAAATGTTGAATATGTAAGTGCAAATCCAACGGGGCTGTTGCATCTGGGTCACGGTCGGAATGCTTGCATTGGCGACAGCATTGCGAATTTGTACTCTTGGTTGGGCTACGAAGTGACCCGAGAATTCTATTTTAACAATGCGGGGAAGCAAATGACCAATCTTGCCCGTTCGATTTACGCCCGCTACCGACAACTTCTTGGCGAAGCCGATTTCCCTTTCCCCGAAGATGGCTACTTCGGCGACTACATTAAGGACATTGCTCAGGAGTTGATAGAAAAATATGGTAATAGCTTAATACCCGAGACGCCCGAAAATTTGGAAATTTGCAAGAAGTTTGGCGAAGAGTGGTGCTTCGACAAAATTCGTAAAACTCTTGCCAAACTGAAAATTTTCCACGACACCTTTTACAACGAGGATAGCCTGTATCGTAATAAGAAAATTGACGAGGTTATAGCAATCTTTTGCGAAAAGAATCTTGTTTACGAAAAAGATGGTGCCCTTTGGCTGGCTTTGACTAAGCTTGGTTTGAACGAGGAAAGGGTAATCGTTAAATCCACCGGGGAACCAACCTACCGATTGCCCGACATCGCCTACCATCGCGAAAAATTCCTTCGCGGCTACGACCTAATAATCGATATTTTTGGGGCTGACCACATAGCTACGGTGCCAGACGTTCTAGCGGGTATCCGTGCGCTCGGCTTCGACGACCAAAAGGTCAAGGTTGTCATCCATCAGTTTGTTACATTGATGGAAAATGGCGTGCAGGTCAAAATGTCAAAAAGAAGCGGACGCAGTTACACGCTTGATGAGTTAATCGAGGAGGTGGGACCCGATGTCGTTCGTTTCTTCTTCTTGATGCGAAGTGTTTCGTCCCATCTGGAATTCGATTTGAATCTTGCCCGTGAGCATAGCGAAAAGAACCCTGTTTTCTATCTGCAATATGCTTATGCCCGAATCTGCTCAATTTTCGACACAGCAAAGGAAAGAAACATCAAATTCGATGAAAATTCACCCACCGATTGCTTGAATTTGCCCCAGGAGATTAATCTAATTAAACTTCAAAGGATGTTCCCAAAGATAATCGAGACAGCGGCATTGAAATTCGAGCCACAAATTCTTTCCGATTATCTTTACGACATTGCAACCGCTTTCCATACATTTTACCACGATTGTAGGATTATTGGGAGTCCCGAGCCAATTCTTTCTGCTCGGTTCAAATTGGCTCGGGTTACCCAAAGGATTCTGAAAAATGGTCTGACAATTCTTGGGGTCGACGCTCCCGAGCGAATGTAGCTACTTCTTCTTCGACTTACAGGCTACGACCGAAATCTCGACCTTTGCATTTTTGGGCAAACGCGAAACTTCGACGGTTTCGCGCGCGGGAAAGTCTTTCTGGAAATATTCCGAATAGATTTGATTGATTTTCGCAAACTCATTCATATCCGTCAGATAAATTGTAACTTTCAGCACATTTTCGAAGCTACTCCCCGACGCCGACAATATGTTTTTGATATTTTCCAATGCTTGCCTACATTGCTGTTCAATATCGGGATTAATTGAACCATCGGATGGATTAATCCCAATTTGCCCAGAAACAAATACAAGATTGCCAAAAACGACCGCCTGACTGTATGGTCCAATTGGCGCAGGTGCAGATTTAGTGAAAACGGTCTCCTTGGCGAATCGAAATCTTGCGCATCCAGAAATCACGAGCAAAACAGCCAAAAAAACAACAAATTTTCTCATTTCCCACCCAAATAAAAAAGAAATTTAAAAAACTTTTGGCATTTGATTCAATCCCCTCTATCTTGTAACATTTTAAAGAAAAATGTGTTATTTATTTTGACGAATTTTGATTAATTTACAAACGGTTCAATGGGGTGAAAAATGAAGAAATTGACCCTAATTCTGTTTATTCTAATTGGCTATGTAGCATATAGCCAATCGCTCACTTTGTTCGACATCGACGCATCGAATTTCCCAACCATTCGAGCGAAGTTCTATGCTATTGATAAGGATGGTAAACAAATCGTTAGCCTTTCGCCATCGGATTTTGAGTTGAAGGAGAATGGAATAAAACGCAACATAACCTTTGTTTCGTGTCCGACGCCGAAGCCACCGCAGGCGTTGTCGAGCGTGCTGGTGATGGATGTTTCAGGTTCTATGGGATGCCCTATTACAAATAATATTCTTTTAGCCAAAGAAGCAGGCAAGGCCTGGGTGTTAGGTTTACCAGATAATAGGCCTTGGGAATGTGCAATAACCGCATTTAATGATAGGAATTATCTTATTAAAGATTTTACAAACAACCGAACAGATTTGTTAGACGCTATTGAGAAATTAACACCAAATGGCGGAACAAACTATGATGCTGCTTTTATTGAACAATCAGCCGGAGTGATAAGGATTGCTGAAACTGGGAAGTATAAACGTGTTCTTGTGTTTTTGTCCGATGGTATGCCAAATTTTGAACCGCAGACAGCAAGGATAATAAACGAAGCTCAGCAGGCTGGAATAATTGTTTACGCTGTAACATTGAGAATGCCCTGCCCACAATGTCTAAAAGACATAAGCACCCAAACAGGGGGTCAGTGGTTTGAAAATGTAACAACTGTTGAAGAAGCACGAGCTATTTATTTAAGAATATTACAGTTAGCTCAAAATTCTGGTAAGCCTTGCGAAATTGAGTGGAAAAGCGATTACTCTTGTAATATTTCAAGAAATGTAGAGTTACAATATTTATCACTCGGTTTAAATACAACCATAACTTACGATGCACCAGGGTCTATAATTTCAACAATTAAGGTGTGGCCGAATAGCATATACTTTGGCGAAGTCGTTCCACCCCAAATGAGGGACGCTACAATAACAATTCAAGCAGTTAATAGAGATGTTACTATATCAGGTATTGTTACGAATAATGCACGATTTACAATAATAGATTACGGGGGTTCGCCGCCTCCTTTCACATTAGGAAAAAATAAAACCAGAGATATAACAATAAGATATACCGCCCCCGATTCTGGGTTTGTTTCAACTTGGTTGGAAATTATTTCTGATGCTTGTTATTCAGAAAAAATTTACTTAACGGCTGGTTTTAAAGGTAAAATAGCAAATAATTCTTTAAGACTTGTACATCCTAATGGTGGTGAAGAATTTATTGTTGGAATTGATACCGTTTTTATCTGGGAAGGTGTGTTGCCTACGGACACTGTAAAACTTGAATATTCAACAGATGGAGGAGCATCTTGGAATTTAATAACGGATAAAGCCACAGGATTAAAATATATCTGGAAAGGGGTACCGAATACACCTAGTAAAAGGTGTTTGGGAAGAGTTACTTATGGATTTACAACCAACTCTTATACTAATATTTATTTACTTAAGCGTTCGACTCAGGACCTTACTGTTGAATATTTCAGAAATTTCCTCAGGGAATATAATTTTCCTTTTTTTGAGATTACAGCCTCTGATGCAGCAAAAATTGATTTTAGCAATTCTGTTATTATTGCTGGTTTCGAAAGCGAACCCACTGAGTACAAAACAGTCGCGTCAAAAATATTAGGAGCAGTGCAAAATGGAGGTATGATGATTGTTGAAAGCTTTGGAAAATACTTATTGCAGTATGCTGGTTTGGGAACGGCTGTCAGTAGTGGATGGGGTCCGGCAGTTTTAGACAAGTATGCTTATGTAACTAATATAACGAACCATCCGATTTTTTCGGGAGTACCAACTTGGGACCCTCCGACACAACCCGATAAAAGTGGACAATACATTTGGTATCTAACTCAAGCTAGGGGCACACCTTCAGTAGATTTTAGATTTAGCTCGAATGTTCAGATAGATTCTTTGTGGTTTTGGAATTTGTTTATTACTTACGGGTGGAACGGCCAGGCAACCAACTCATCATACTGTCAAAAATGGGGTGGTTGTAGGCGCGATAGGAGTGTTTTCAAACTTTATCTTCAATTGATACATTATGGCAGTGGTTTGATATTCACCTCACAATGGTTCCCAAATAATAATAATTTACACTATGGTCCAATCACGAAACTTTGGCATAAAAACTTTATTACTATGTCTAAAATGTGGAAAAAGACAATTTCGGATGTTTCCGATAGCCTATGGTCAATTGTTAGACCAGAACTAGTAGCAACTGATGTTAATTTTGGCGATGTTTGTGTTGGCTCTTATAAAGATACCGTACTTTTATCTTATTTGAAGAATACAGGAACATTTCCTTTCGTAATAGATAGTATAAATATTAGTGGGAAGGATGCACAAGATTTTTTGTTTGGTATCGGAATTTTCACCCCCATCTTTTTCGTTAGGACCGAATGAATCGAGAATACTAGAGATTGGATTTAAACCGTCCGCTCCTGGATTAAGAACAGCAGACTTGAATATTTATTCTGGAATAAATAAATTCACCCAAAAATTATTTGGAATAGGAGCAGATAAAAGTATAGAAGTTATTACAAAAAGGATTAATTTTGGAGATGTTAAGGTAAAAAAGTTAAAGGATACAACAATCACTGTTGTCATAGAAAATAGAAGCACTAAAACCATTAACGTAATCGAAACCAATGTAATTGGAATAGGCGCGGAATATTTCAGTATTTTGTCTGGTGGAGGGAGTTTTTCTTTGGCTCCCGGCGAAAAAAGAGAAATAACAGTAAGATTTTCGCCGAAGGAATTAAACAGGGTTCAAGCATTTATTGAATTTGTTACAAATGATGATTGTCAAAATTCAATTGTAGAATTATTTGGGAAAGGAATACCGTTTCCGGCAAGTATACTGTCTACGATAAATAAAAGTGGCAATTTAATATGCGAAACTTTTGCCAATGACACAATCCAAATTAGCAACACTGGTGGGGAGGATTTGGTAATCAGAACAATAAACATAACGGGGGCGAACAGCACAGAGTTTGAGATAAACGAAACATTGCCGATAACAATTCCACCCGATAGCACGAGGGCAATTGTTGTTACATTTCGCCCCAAGACTGTGGGGGACAAAACTGCGGAAATTGTCATTGAATCGAATGCCGACCCGGATTCGGTTATGACATTGCAATTGAGTGGAAGGAAGGAACAGGTATCCATCAGTGCAACGAGTAATATAGATTTAGGAACTCTTTGTCCAAACGAAAGCAAGGACTTTGAAATCACGATAAGCAATGAAGGAACAATACGAACAAGAGTAGAATGCCACCCGGGTAATGATATAGGCATAACAGACACAATAATAAACATAAACACTGGTGCAAGCAAACAAATACAATGCCGATTTACAGGAATAAGCCAAGAAGGTAATTTTACAAGGACAATAAGGATTATTGATACCTGTGGAGTAGAAACTAATGTAAATGTAACTGGGAAAGTTGAAATGCCAAGAGTGCAAGCCAACGATGTTATCATTTCAACTGTTTTGGGAAGCAGGGAGCAGGGGAAGCTTATTGTAACGAATGTATCGGGAAGGGAGATAACTATAACAGAGATACGAGGCTTACAGCAGCCATTTGCAATTGTGGGGAATCCGTTCCCGCTGGTAATAAAGCCAAACGAAAGCAGCGAAATAACAATAGAATATACACCGACGGATTCGGCAAAAGTAAATCAACAAGTTGAACTTATAGGAGAGCCGTGTGGATTTGTTCACGAAGTAAGTGTAACGGGAAGTTCATTCTATGCCACAGCCCAGTTGAAAACAATAGAGGTATCGGGTTATGCAGGCGACGAGATAGAAGTGCCAATAATATTGAACGAGGCGGAAAACCTGACGAAAGCAAGTGTAAGCACAATCGATGTTGAGTTGAGATTCAATCCGACACTACTTGCACCAAAAGGCTACGCAGTTGAGAAAATAGATGAAAAAACAGCAAAGATAAAGATAGAAAACCTGCCGGCAAACGCACAGAAAGGCGATGTATTAGGTAGAATAAAATGTATAGTTGGACTTGGAAATGCCGAAGCTTGTGAGTTGCAATTAAGCAATGCCAAAGCGAATGGCGGTCCAGCCGATATATCATTAGTAAACGGTAAATTCACTCTGCTTGGCATTTGCAATGAAGGAGGCAAGCGGTTAATCAATCCGAGCAAGGTGACGCAGTTGTTGAAGATAGCCCCGAACCCGAGCGATGGCAATGTGAAAATAGAATTAAATTTGGTCGAAGATGGCACAACGATATTGAGAATATACAATTGGCAAGGGGTAGCGATAGAAGAGCGTCGATATACCGAAGCGAGCAAGGTCGAAATCACACTGAACACCGAGAATTACGCCACCGGCTTGTACCTTGTGGAATTGCAAACCCCAACCATTGTAAAAAGAGAGCTGCTGATAATAAGAAGGTGATGTATATTTTGTTCAATTTCTCAATGAATTGAAAAGAAAAGTATTAAAAATTATTTGGGAATAGAGATGAGAAAAGTGTTTTTGCTTTTGGTAATACCTTTTTTCTTATTCTCCCAAGAGGATGCACCGCGAAATCGCTATGGAATATTTGGGGGCTATGGGTTGAATAGCCATATTGCGGACTTCAAGAGACTGCCCGATTGCCCGAGTTGTTCTCCGGGCTATAAGGATGGTTCCGGAAGCGGATTGAGTTTTGGCGCCGTTGTGGATATCCCCCTTTTTTCAAGTTTTTACCTTTCTAGTAAATTTATTTATCGAGACATAGGCGCAAAGTTGATAAGCAACGAAAAGACAACGATAATTGTCGAAGGCGAGCCTACGGAAGGGGAATTCCAACATTCCATTGAATCGACCCTGGGAATTATTGGACTGGAACCACAAGTAAAGTTTAATCCAATTGGTGGGTTATATATTAACGTAGGCGCTAATGTTTCGTATTTATTTAAGAAAGACTATTCACAAGAGGAAAAAATCACAAAGCCAGCAGAGTATGGGACATTTCTGAATCCCGATGGAAGCGATAGCCATTCGCGTGTTCGAAATAAGTTCAGCGGGACATTGCAAGAAGCAAATCCGCTCTACTTAGCTCCATTTCTGTCTCTTTCCTATTCTATTCCTTTGGACACAAGGTCGAAATTCATTTTAGAACCAGAAGTATCATACTATTTTGGATTGACAAATATTGTTAATCATCAATTGGTAAACAAATGGAAAGCTAACACATTGGCATTTGGTGTTTCGTTAAAGTATTCGCCAGCCAAGCCTGTGGTTAAAGAAGAAATACATCGTGAGAAATATCAAATCGACACAATTCGCATCGCAACGGATGTGATTGCACAAAAATTTTCCAAAGGCAAGGAAGCAATAAAAGTCGAAAGAGCAGAGACAGATAAAGAAATTATCATAACAAAATACATTTCGAGAGTTGACACAATTTTTACCCCAAAAGTTTATACATTGGAGGGAAAAATCGAAATTGTGGGCTTGGATGAATCGGGGATGGAAATTTCGAACCCAAGATTCAAAGTAAAAGAAATCATATCGAACCGATTGGACCCGTTGCTGAATTATATTTTCTTTGAAGATAATTCATACAAAATCCCAGACAGATACATTAAATTAAGTCCAATCGAAGCGAAAGAATTTGAAATCGAAAAACTTTTTTACGATTCAACAATTCAAATTTATCATAACATTTTAAACATAATTGGGAAGCGATTGAATGAATACCCAACAGCAAAGATAACGCTGATTGGTTGTAATTCTGGGCAAGGAGCCGAGAAGGGGAATACCGAACTATCACGTCGCCGTGCCGAAGAAGTTAAATCCTATTTGGTGAAAGTGTGGAACATCGCAGAGGAAAGAATTATAATCGAAGCAAGGAACTTGCCACAGAAACCCTCGACTCCACCAGATGAGCCCGACAAAATTCAAGAAAATCGAAGGGTCGAGATAATTAGTGATAACAATAAAATCTTGGAGCCGATATTTATCGAGAAAATCGACCGGATAGTCACCCCGCCCACTGCCCGATTTAAGTTGCAAGCTCAAAGTGAGGCAGGCATTGCAAAGTGGATTGTCACCGGTTACCAACAATCCGATTTGGCAAATAAATTCATAGTCGAGGGGACCGGAGAAATTCAGCCACAAGTGGACTGGGTGTTGTCTCAATACCAAAAAATCACACCGAAATCACCCGAGCCTGTTGTTGGCGAATTGTTTTTACAGGACAAGAAGGGAAATACAAATGTAACTCGAACACAAACCCAGCCAATAGAAGTAATTAAGATTACAGACACTTTGGTTCGAAAAGAAGGGGACTACAAGATAGAAAAATTCAGTTTGATTTTGTTTGATTTCGACAAAGCCACAATCGAGGGGATTAACAAAAAGATAGTGGAATTTATTAGAAGACGCATACAGCCAAACTCGGAGATAGAAATCATCGGCTATACCGATAGAACGGGAACGCCCGAGTACAATAAGCAATTGTCCAAGCGCCGTGCAGATGCGGTCAAAGAAGCGCTGAATCGTCCCGATGTAGTAGCAATTGGCGTAGGACAAGAACGGCTCCTTTACGACAACAACCTGCCCGAAGGTCGCTTCTATTGCCGAACTGTGGAAGTAAATGTAAAGACAAGGATAAAATAATAAGTGTATTTAAATGAATAAGCTTTTTTGCATTTAAAAAAGATTGAAGCATATTAGTTTGGGAAATAATTTTGCTTAAAAAAATTGCAATTATGTTGGGTTCAACACGTCTTAGGTTTCATATTTGATTCGATAAAATTCATTAATTTTGCAGGTAGATAAGCAGGTGGGTTCGCATAATGGTAGTGCAGCGGTCTTGAAAACCGCCGGGCGAAAGCCTGTGGGGGTTCGAGTCCCTCACCCACCGCAAACAACAAGTTTCCCAGACATCGGATGTCTGGCAGACATCCGATGTCTAACCGTGATGAATACCGTTGGTGAGAACAAACCCCAAAAATGGTGTTTCCGAGGTTCCAACGATCTAGGGGCAACCGGCCGGTCGCCCCTACAAGTTTCCCAGACATCGGATGTTTTAAAAACATCCGATGTCTTTTCAAGAACATCTTCGGATGAAGCTTACTCCACCACTACGGTTACGGTCTCGCTTCCGCCGCTCCAGCGGATGAGGATGAAGTATATCCCTGCGGGGATGCCACTGCATTCCCATTCCAACTCCCCGCTGGTTGTGCTCCGGGCGTCCACCCGTATTTGCTCCTTCCCTTCTACCTTTCGTCCCATCGTGTCATACACCCCGTCGATTGCTTCCCGCAGGTCGAAACTCCCGTCCCAAGCAACACGTGCCTTCACCCGCACCTTCGCAGGCTGGGGATATGGGTCGGACGCCCAGAAGTGCGTGGTGTAATACCGCTTCTCTACCGTTGGCTCTTTGACAACGCTCGGCTCCTGCTTCTTCAATGTAATCTTGTAGTAGTTGAACGGACGCAGCGAATCGCTCAGCCCTGCGATTGCCACATTCCCACGGAAAATCACGCTCT
>RCNO01000027.1 GCA_003731685.1 Bacteroidetes/Chlorobi group bacterium MS-B_bin-24 | reverse complement strand
CTGCTCAACTTTTTTAGTTAATTCTTTCATCCCTGCAACCTATTATTTTTGTTAAAATTACAAAAAATTAAATCTTTTAATTGCATATTTCGGGTTTAAAAGTTTATTTTTGTTTTTTTAAATGTTGCAAAAATGAAAACAGATTTATACTCCGAAATCAAGGTTGATTCAAATGTTGCCCAACAATGTGGTTTAACAAATGAAGAATATACAAACATATTAAAGCTTTTAGGGAGGGAACCTACTTATACCGAGATAGGTGTCTTCGGGGTTATGTGGAGTGAACATTGCTCATACAAAAATTCGATTAAATTGTTGAAAACTTTACCCCGCAATGGACCTCAATTGCTTGTTTCCGCAGGCGAGGAAAATGCCGGTGCAGTCGATATTGGAAATGGCTATGCAATTTGCTTCAAGATTGAAAGCCACAATCACCCTTCTGCTGTTGAACCTTTCCAAGGGGCAGCAACAGGTGTAGGCGGAATACTTCGAGACATATTCTCAATGGGGGCTCGTCCAATTGCAGTTCTCGACTCGCTGCGTTTTGGCAATATTAATAGTGAAAAAACTAAATTTCTGGTGAAAGGTGTTGTAGCTGGCATTGCTCATTATGGCAATTGCTTCGGGGTTCCTACGGTAGGGGGGGAGCTTTTCTTTGAAGACTGCTACAACGACAACCCACTTGTAAATGTTATGGCTGTTGGTATTGTTAGAACCGATAGACTCGCTTTTGCAAGCGCCAAAGGCGAAGGCAATCCTGTTTGCATAGTAGGAAGTAGCACAGGAAGGGATGGCATCCACGGTGCTTCGCTTCTTGCCTCCCGCGAATTTGATGACTCATCGGAAGATATGCGTCCAACTGTTCAGGTTGGAGACCCATTTGCCGAAAAACTTCTTTTGGAAGCAACCTTGGAGCTAATAAAGGCTGGCGTGGTCGTTGGAGTTCAAGATATGGGAGCAGCGGGAATAAGTTGTTCAACTTCCGAAATGAGTGCCCGCGGTAAATCGGGAATGAAAATCAACTTGGATGAGGTACCTCTCCGTGAGCCCGATATGACCCCATACGAAATTATGCTCTCCGAATCGCAAGAACGAATGCTTTTCGTTTTCGATAAAGACAAATTGGAAATCGCAAAAGAAATTTGTAAGAAGTGGGATGTACCATTAACCCAAATTGGTGAAGTAACTAGTGACGGAATTTTGCACATAAGCTACAAGGGTCGAAAAGTTGCAGAAATCAAGGCTATTGATTTAGTTTTAGGTGGTAACGCACCGCAATACGATAGGCTCGCAAAAGAGCCAAAGTATTTGGAAGAGACTCGAAACTTTGATTTTGCAAAATTAAATTTGGATGAAATTAATCCCAAAGAAGCATTCATTAAAGTTTTCAGCTCTCCAAATATTGTCTCAAAAAGATGGGTTTATGAGCAATATGACCATCAAGTAAGAACAAATACTGTTCGAATTACAGGGGATGCTGCCGTATTGCGATTGAAAGAAATTCCCGGAAAAGGAATTGTACTTTCGACCGACTGCAATTCACGTTATGTATATTTAAATCCTTATCGAGGGGCTGTAATAGCCGTGGTTGAGTCTGCCCGAAATGTTGCCTGCGTTGGTGCTTGTCCAGTTGCAATTACAAACTGCTTGAACTTTGGCAACCCATACAATCCAGAAGTTTACTGGACATTCAAACAAGCAGTAATGGGAATGGGTGATGCCTGCAGATATTTAAATACGCCTGTTACTGGTGGTAATGTTAGCTTTCACAATGAGTCCCAAAGTTATGCAATTTATCCAACTCCAACAATTGGAATGCTTGGAATAATCGATGATATTGATAAAATTACTTCATTGGAATTCAAAAATTCAGGGGATTTTATTTACTTGGTAGGTGAAACAAAAAACGAACTCGGTGGCTCGGAATTTTTGAAGCAACTTTTCGGTCTGGTTGTTGGTGATGCTCCAACTGTTGATCTGGAACAGGAGAAAAGATTAATTGAATTTCTTTTGGAAGCTATACGAAACAATCTTATAAACTCGGCACATGATTGCAGTGAAGGAGGTTTGGCTATATGCCTTGCAGAGAAAGCTGTTTACTCAAAGGGCTTAGGAGCTCGTATTAACCTCGGCAACCAATTGAGCATTGCACAACTCTTTTCGGAGTCACAAGGAAGGGTTGTTGTTTCGCTTTCTCCCGAAAAGGCGAACGAATTTGAATTTCTTTGTGAACAATTTTCGCTGAAGTATCAAAAATTAGGCGAGGTGGTTGAAAGGACATTTGAAATTGCGAATGCTTTTTCTTTCGAAGTTGATGAACTTAGCAAAATTTATTTCAATCAACTCGAAGATATCTTGGGTTAAGTTTTATAATTGTTGCAACATTCTTTTGGCTCTCGGCGCAAATTCGCTAAAAGGATACTCCTCAATAAACTTTTGATATTCTTTCTTTGCTTCAGATAATTTCCCAAGACGAGTAAAACATTCTGCAATCATTATTTGCGACTCCGACCGCTTAGAGGATTTAGGGACTGACAGAACTTTTCGGAAGCTTTCCAATGCTCTTTGGTAATCTTTTTTCATAAAAAGGGCTTCGCCTTGCCAATACCAAAGGTTACTTAAATTACCAAGTTCATTTTCAACTTGTAGTTGCTTTTCTATTTTACTCAACGCATCATCATATCTTTTGTCTTTGATTAAACTTACTATTTCTTCAAGGTTCTTGTTGCTATTGAGTTTTTGCAACTCAGGAGTTTGCTTCGGTTCAGTCGCTTTCGCTTCGGTTCTATCATTTTGAACATCTTTCTGAGTCTTTGCCCGAGAAACATTGCTTTGGTGTTTTACTTGTCTCGTATTGTGGTTAACTGATGTTTTTGTAGCCTTATTGCTTTTATTAGAAACTTTTGATTTATCAGCTTTTTGCTCAAGAGAAACTTTGGTATTTTGTTCTTCAATTATTTGATAGAGCAGCCCGATTTCTTTACGAAGATAGGCAATTTCCTCCTCCAACTTTTCGATTTTTTGTTGAAGAAATTCTTTGTATTCATCTTCCTTTTCTTGGAAATTTGTAGATGTAATTCGCTCCCCAGCCACAGGAAAATTGTTTCCAGCTTTTTCGGGTGAAGTATTTTCTGTCGCTATCGAATTGGATTCATTTTTTTCGACTTTCGTTTCACTCCTGTTGGTTGCTTTTTGGTTTTCAGAAGCATAGTTTGATTTTGCACGGATGTAGGAGTTGTAGCTCCCTGTCCTAACACTTTTTTGCAAGCCACAACTTGATAAAACTACACTTATGGTTATTATTAAACAAGTGAATAAAATTCGCCTGTGAGTTTTTATAATGTTTTTTCTCATTTCCATTTGCATTTCCTCAATTTGTTTGGGAATTATAACTTTTTAATTTACTTTCTAAGAAACCAAAAAATTTAACAAGACAACGAATGTGCCAGAGTTTATGGAAAAATAGATAATTTTGCAACTTTAATTCAGTTTTAAATGAATATTTTAGTTATAAACTGGCAGGACATAAAAAACAAATTTGCAGGTGGTGCAGAAGTCCATCTTTTCGAAATATTTAAACGAATTGTTGCAAAAGGACATAAGGTTACTCTCCTTTCCTGTCGGATTAAAGAGCTTCCCAAAACAGAGATTGTAGATGGGATTGAGGTCATTCGCATAGGTAATCGTTCATTTTTTAACTGGTTTGTGCCTCTCTTTTATTTCTTTAAACTAAAAAAAGAAAACTTTGATATTATCATCGACGACATCAATAAAATTCCTTTTTTCACTCCGCTTTACGTTCGAAATAAACCGTTGCTTTGTATTTCACATCATTTCTTTGGGAAAACTATTTTCAAGCAAGTAAATATATTTAGTGGCTTATACGTTTACATTTCTGAAATTTTGATGGACTTAGTTTACAAAAAGCACCCATTTGTGGTAGTTTCCGAAAGCACTCTAAAAGAGTTCTTATCAAGAGGTTATCCCAAAGAAAATTTCGAGATAGTATATAACGCTCTTGACCATACAAAATTCCCATTTGAGAGAAGAGAAAAATTTCCCCGTCCAACCATTACATATTTTGGGAGATTAAAAAAATACAAAAGCATTGAGCAATTGTTTTATGCATTTCAAAAAGTTAAGCAAATTATTTCTGATGCACAACTGTTTGTGATTGGGCGAGGAGATCACGAGCCTGACCTTCGAAAACTTGCCGAAGAACTTGGAATAAGCCAAGATGTTACTTTTTGGGGGTATGTGGATGAGGAACAGAAAATTGAACTGCTCAGCAAATCCCATTGTGTCGTAAATACTTCTATAAAAGAAGGGTGGGGGATAACGAATTTGGAAAGTAATGCCTGCGGGACATTGGTAATTTCGGCAAATGTCGAAGGCTTACGCGATTCTGTAAAAGATGGCTTATCGGGTCTTTTATATGAATTTGGAAATATCGATGACCTTGCTAATAAAATAATCAGTGTCCTGATTGATAAAGAATTATTCGACAGACTTAGTGACGGAGCTATAGAGTGGGCAAGGAACTTCTCGTGGGATATTTCTGCAAACAAAATGATTGAAATTATTGAAAGGGTAATAAAAGATTTCGAAAAACAAAGATAAAATATTGCCTGAACTTTGTTTAAGAAGTGTTTTCAAATTTCCCTTAAAGTTGCGATTGATTTCGTAATTTTGCTTGATAAATTTAGATAAAAAATGGAAGATTTCTTTAACAACAAAATAATCGAAACGATATTCGAAGATGAAATAAAGAACGCATACCTCGATTACTCAATGTCAGTAATTGTTTCCCGTGCTCTTCCCGATGTACGCGATGGACTGAAACCTGTCCACCGAAGGATTCTTTACGCAATGAACGAGTTGGGTCTGACACCAAACAAGCCATATCGTAAATCTGCTCGTATTGTCGGTGAAGTACTTGGAAAGTATCATCCTCACGGGGACGCAGCCGTTTACGAAGCAATGGTAAGAATGGCTCAGCCTTGGGCAATGCGTTATCCATTGGTCGACGGGCAAGGGAATTTTGGGTCCATAGATGGCGATGCACCTGCTGCGATGCGTTATACCGAAGCCCGTCTTTCTTGGATTGCAATGGAAACATTGCGCGACATTGATAAAAACACTGTTGACTTTCGCCCAAATTTTGATGATTCTTTGAAAGAACCAGTTGTTCTTCCAACAGTTTTCCCAACTTTATTGGTCAATGGTTCGAGCGGTATCGCTGTTGGAATGGCAACAAATATTCCGCCCCACAATCTTGGCGAAATTGTAGATGGCTTGCTTGCATTAATTAACAACCCGAATCTAACAGTTGACGAATTGATGAAGTATGTTCCCGCCCCCGATTTTCCAACAGGGGGAATTATTTATGGCTATGAAGGTATCAAAGAAGCCTACACAACAGGGAAAGGTAAAATAACAATCCGTTCTAAATCAATTATTGATAAAAACTGTATCATAATTAAAGAAATACCATATCAAGTAAGTAAATCGAATCTCATCGAAAGGATTGCTGAACTGGTAAAAAACCATATCCTCGACGAAATTACTGATATCCGTGACGAAAGCGACCGAGATGGTATTCGAATTGTCATTGAATTGAAGAAAGAAGCAAAGCCCGAGGTTGTTTTGAACAACTTATTTAAACATACCCAACTTCAAATTACTTTTGGTGCAATAATGCTTGCCCTTGTCGAGGGCAAGCCCAAAATCCTCAACCTTCTTGAATTGATGCAACTTTTCATTCAACATAGAAACGAAGTTATTGTCCGACGAACCAAATTTGAATTAGAAGCAGCAGAAAAGAAACTTCATATATTGGAAGGCTTTTTAATTGCTTTAAATCACTTGGATGAAGTCATTGAATTAATTAAAACTTCACCCGACCCAAAATCTGCTTCCGAAAGATTACAAACACGGTTTGGTTTAAGTGAAATTCAAGCCAAAGCTATTCTGGATTTAAGACTGCAACGTTTAACTAACCTTGAACAAGTCAAAATAAAACAAGAATATGAAGAAATTAAGCAAAAGATTGAAGAATACAAAGCTATTCTTAACAGTAAGGAAATCCAACTTAAAATAATTGCTGATGAACTTGTTGAATTGAAACAAAAGTATAATGATGAAAGAAGGACACAAATAGTATTCGAAGCCAAAGACATTACGATTGAGGATATAATTGCAAACGAAGAGGTAATTGTAACCCTTTCCCACAATGGATTTATCAAAAGAATGCCTGTTGGAATGTACCGAAGGCAAAGCAAAGGTGGTAGGGGAGTTACTGGGGTCAAAATTAATGATGATGACTTCATAGAATACGTGTTCAAAGCTCAAACGCATCACGACCTTCTGTTCTTTACCGATAAAGGGCGCTGTTATAAAATTAAAGTCTATGATATTCCCGAGGGTTCAAGGATTTCCCGAGGTCGCTCACTTTCGAATTTGATTTCGAAGGAACCAAACGAAAAAGTTACAGCCTTTTTGCCCGTTGATTCCTTCGACGAATCAAAATACATCGTAATGATTACAGAAAAAGGAATAATTAAAAAGACAGAATTAAGCAATTTTGCAAATGTTCGCAGCACTGGAATTATTGCCATAAACTTATCTGAAAACGATAAATTAGTTGTTGTTCGCATTACTGATGGTAGTTCCCAGATATTAATTGGGACGAGCAATGGGCTTGCCTGTCGCTTTGATGAAAGTGAAGTAAGACCAATGGGCAGAACTGCCGCTGGAGTTAAAGGAATTACATTGGAAGGCGATGACAAAGTAGTTTCTATGATTACAACAAATGACCCCGAGGGTACTCAGCTATTAATTGTCGGACAAAATGGCTTTGGAAAAAGAACTTTGCTAAGTGAATTTCGTTTGACCCATCGCGGAGCCAAGGGTGTAATTTCAATGAAAGTTAACGAAAAAACTGGTAAAGTTGTTGGCATTTTGAAAGTATCCGATACAGATGATTTATTCGTTATTACTGCAAGGGGAGTAATAATTCGCCAACCTGTATATCAAATTCGATTAATTGGGAGAAATACACAAGGTGTAAAATTAATTAAGCTTGACCCCGGAGATTTAATCTCGGACATTACTGTTGTCCCATCGACACCGAACATCAATGACAATGGCGGTGGGGAACAGTCCGATTCAAATGAATTGATTTTTGATAATGATATATCAAACAATTAGTTATGCAAATTTATTTAAAGAATATTAGGGTAGTTAATCCAACACAAGCATTGGATGGGATTTATAACATTTTAATTAATGAAGGCAAAATTGATTACTTTGGCTTCTCGGAAATTAATGTCTCTCCCGAGGTGAAAATAATCGAGGGGGACGACCTTGTTTGCGCTCCTGGTTTCTTTGATATGCACGTACATTTTCGTGACCCCGGGCAAACATACAAAGAAGATATTCATTCGGGAATACTTGCTGCTGCAAATGGTGGATTTACAGGAGTGGTTTGTATGCCTAATACAAATCCGCCAATTGACAATCCGACTATCGTAGAGTATATTAAATCAAAATCACAAAATGCCATTGTTGATGTTTTTCCCGCTGCCGCTATTACCAAAAATTTGCGTGGCGAAAGCTTGACTTCAATGTTTTCTTTGCATCAGGCTGGTGTTGTTATGTTTACCGACGATGGTCATTCTGTGATGAATTCTGAAGTTATGCGAAGAGCCTTCGATTACTCTGGAACATATGATTTTCTTATCGCTCAGCATTGCGAAGATGTTAATCTGACCGAAAATTTTGCTATTAACGAAGGTGTGGTATCCACAAAGTTGGGATTAAAAGGTTATCCCGCTGTTGCCGAAGAAATTATCCTCGCACGCGATATTATGCTTGCGGAATACTGTGGGAATCGTCGTTATCACGCACAGCATATCAGTATTAAAGGCTCTGTCGAACTTATTCGAAAAGCAAAGGACAAAGGTTTACGAGTTTCGTGCGAAGTAACACCACATCATTTAACTTTAGACGAAACCTCAGTGGAAGACCTCGATTCTAATTTTAAAATGAATCCACCATTGAGAACGAAATCCGATATTGATGCGTTAAAAAAAGGCTTGAAGGAAGGTATTATCGATTGTATTGCAACAGACCATGCTCCTCATTCGTCTAATGAAAAGGATGTAGAATTTGAAAAAGCACCAAATGGCGTTGTTGGACTTGAGACAGCATTAGGTGTTGTTCTAACATATCTTTATCACACTGGGGATTTGTCGCTGAATAAAATAGTAGAATTAATGAGTATTAACCCGAGAAAAATACTAAACTTACCTTTGGTTGTGTTCAAAGAAGGCGTCGAAGCCAATATGACAATTTTTTCTCTTAATGATGAATGGATTGTCGATAAGCAATTCTTTAAAAGTAAATCACAAAATACACCATACGATGGTTATAAGTTAAAAGGCAAACCACGTTTTGTTATAAATAACAATCAATTTTTTGTTTGTAATTTGTAGCGATGGAAGAAAAAAAGAATTATAAAATTATAAAACCTTTGAAGAAAGAAATTACGGACGACATTTTGTTCCGAAACAAAGCTTTAGAGGAAATTAATTACAGGAAACAACTTATGAATGAAATCAGGGAAAGAATTCGCTTGAGTATCGAAGCAAATGACCCAGCTTTTATTAAAACATTAAAGGCTTTGCTTGGAAGCACAGAAAATGAAAATAGCTCAATGTAATATAATCTATATTATGTAAACTTGAATTAATGACTTGGAAATCAATATTTAAAAAAATTTAGGAGTTGAATATGGAAAGCAAAAGCAAACTTAAAAAAGAAATACTGCCCTTCTCTTTGATTTTGATAGCTTCAGTTTTTAGATTAATCCCGCATCCGCCTAATTTTACACCTTTGACTGCCATCGCACTTTTCGGTGGTGCAACATTCGAAAATCGTATACTTGCGATATTTGTTCCTTTTTTTGCTATGTTGATTTCGGATGCAATTATTGGATTCCATTCGACAATGTGGGCTGTTTATATTTCATTCGGATTAATTGCACTGGTTGGCGGAGCTTACTTACGAAAGCAAAATAAGTTTAAAAATATTCTAATTGCAACATTAGCCTCTTCGTTTTCATTTTATTTGATAACAAATTTTGCAGTTTGGCTGACAAGCGGAATGTACCCTCATACCATCGCTGGGCTAATTCAATGTTACATTTTCGGGCTTCCTTTCTACCGAACTACTACCCTTGAGCTGTTTGGTATTTCAATTGTGGGCGACTTGGTCTTTACCCTATCGCTTTTTGGTGCTTATAGATTAGCCGAAAAAATGCTTCCTTCAACTCTTACAAAGTATTAATTTTTGATTCGCCCTTAGAAACTTTGGTGAATACACAATTCGCTCCGCCAAATCAAGCGTAAATTTTTATTTATCATTTCTCGATTATTTTGTAGGTTGAACCTTTCGGTTGGAACTACTGAACACAGGTTAAAGGGACAAACACATAGGTTTCCCCCTATAAGTAATTTTCAGACATCGGATGTTTCAAAAACATCCGATGTCTTATGGTAGCGAATCCAAATAGAGTCACCAACTTGGGTTTGCGATTATAACCGCCAATTAAATTAATATCATCTTGTAGGGGCAATTCAAAGATTGCCCCAACAAGAAGAAACTAAATAATGATAAATCTTTAGTCTCAATTTAATTTAAGGTGGAATGTCTTGAGTTTTTTCAAATTTCAAAAGGCAAATAAAATTGAAAATTGACTATAATAAAAAATTTGCCAATACTTTAATTTAAATTGCTCATTTACTTTTTTAAATAAGAGTGCAATCATATACTGGATTGCACTCTTACGATGAAAAGGCTTATATATTGTAAGATTCTATTATTCTAATTCCAAATCCGTTGTTAAATCGGCGGCTCGTTTCCCTCCTGCAATGTCAACTATAATATCATCATAATGGTCGCAAATGACAGCAACCGTAGTTAATATAATTTTCAATGATTTTTCATCGAGTGAACTTCCCAGTATTGAATGAGAAAAAGTTATGGTATTATCGAAAATTAAACCGAAAGCTCCAAAGTGAAGTTCTGCATTCTTACGCAAAAGGAAATGCATCAATTCTGGTGTAATTTTGGCTCCAGTAACAACATTCGAAAAGAACTCGACGCAAGCTTCTGTTTGTGTATATGGTCTAACCACTATCACAATTTGCGATGAGCCTTTTTGTATGGTATAAGTCCCATTGTCAAACTTCAGATGCCCGAGAAAGTGTTCATCCAAAAGTGAACTCAATTTTGAATCAATCTGAGAAATAATCTCGGGCGGGGTTTGGATGAATCCTTCCTTTTCGTTTGCAGAAAGTAATTCCTTCTCTTCCATTTTACTTCTCCTGATTTGTTTCTTTTTCGGTATTTTGTGGAAGCAAACCCATTTGGGACTTGAGTTCAAGTAGTCGCTGCTCAACATCGGAAGAGGATGAAAGCATCTTAAACTCTTCCTCAAGGGAACGACTTTCAGAACTCAATTGTTCAAATGCAGCTGCTTCGGCTTCCATTTTTTCAATTTTTTCTTCATACTTATCGAACTTCGAAAAAGCATCTGCTGCGACCCCACTCAAACTTTGGGAAATTTGTTTCTGTGCTTTTGCTGCCTGCGAGCGTGCAATTAATGTGCTTTGCCGAGCACGAGCTTCTTCCAATTTGGCCTTTAAACTATTAAGTTGCGAACGCAACTTCGAGGTTGTTTCTTTTGCCTGTTGGTAAATTGGCAAAAGGTCTTGGTAGTTCTTTTCGGCAATAATCTTCTTTTCCAAAGCGGCTTTGGCAAGGTCTTCGCGACCGGCTTGCAAGGCTTGGCGAGCTTTAAATTCCCAATCTTCGGATTCTTTTCGAGCCTTTTCGATTTTTCGCTCCAACGACTTCTCGTTGGCTATTGCATTTGCAACTGCAAGAGTAGCTTTGTTAACGCTCTCCTCCATTTCGAGGACCATTTGCTTAATCATCTTTTCGGGGTCCTCGGCTTTGTCGAGTGCGTCGTTTACATTTGCTTTGAAAATATCTGCAATCCTACTAAATATTCCCATAACATACCTTTTGTTTTAATTATAAAACACTCTTTTTTTACAAAAATAAAGTTTTTCTTGTTATTAGAAATAAGCTTATCGAAAAATTATAAAAAAACTGAGTATTAATCAATTCATAGTTTTTTCTCATATCGCAATTAGCTCTCCCCTTACAAGATTCGAAGGATATTAAGAAATTGGTTATTAGAAAATGTTTAATTGTATTTCGCTAATTTTACTAGTTATGAATTAACAAAATTTGTAAATCGAACATAAAGACAATATCTAAAAACAATAAAAAGAATTATTCGTTTTGAATTTGTGTGTTAGTAGCATAAATTAAAAGTGTAGATATGAAATTCGACTTAAAAGAAGCAATGGAGATGATGCAGAAAATGCAATCCGAGCTGGCGCGTATTCAAGAAGAAGCAAGAGGAAGGATATATGAAGCACAAAGCGGGGCTGGTTTTGTCACCGCCAAAGTCAATGGTAATCTTGAAATTGTTGATATTAGCATTTCCGATGAAGCTTTTGCTCTGGGAGATAAGTCTCTACTCGAAGATTTGATTTCTGCTGCTGTTAACCAAGCACTGGAAAAAGCAAAACAGGAAGGCTCTTCCAACATACAAAAGCTTTTAGGACCTTTATCCTCTTATTTCAACTTTAATTTGTGAAGAAAATGCAATACACTTCTCCAACTATCGAAAAAATGATTGAAATTTTATCGTCGTTGCCAACAATTGGGAAAAAATCTGCCCAAAGACTCACCTACTTTTTGCTTCGTCAACCAGATGAATTTGTCCGACAATTCGCCGAAACTCTTACAGAATTAAAAAGCCGAGTGCAATTATGTAAAATCTGCTTTAACTTTACCGAGCAGAACCCTTGCCCCATTTGTAGTTCGGAAAATCGGGATAAAGGTTTGATTTGTGTTGTCGAACAGCCCGACGATGTAATCGCCATTGAAAAAACGAATGAATTTAATGGTGTCTACCATGTTTTGCATGGGACAATTAATCATCTTGATGGAATCTCAATATCAAAATTAAAAATCAGCGAGCTTGTGGAACGTGCCAAAACTGCCAAAGAAATTCTTTTTGCTCTCAATCCAAGTGTCGAAGGCGAAGTTACAATCCACTACATCGTCAATCTTTTGCGAAAATTTCCCGTTCGATTGACGAGAATTGCTCGTGGAATGCCCATAGGTACAGAAATCCAATTCGTTGACGATGCAACATTGATGAACGCTATTGAAAACAGAATTGAAATCAAATGAACAGACTTGCAAACATATTCCTCTTTTTTGTCTTTATTCTATTGTTCAATTCTTCTTGTGGTTTGTTTCAAACTCGCACACCCGAAGAACCCGAGGGAAATAACACAAACTTTCCCCCGCCCACTACCCCACAAATTGTAATTGATAATTTCCTTCGCTCTTTTAATCAGAAAAATTTAACAGTTTATCAAAGTTGTTTCTCCGACGATAGTGCAACAAAATTTATGTTTTATCCCAGCTCCGATGTTTTTTCAGTTTATCCGAACCTTTTCTCTGCTTGGGATTTGAGCTCTGAAATTGATTTTGCCAAAAACCTTTTTTCAAAATTTTCAGCCGAAAGTTATCCAGTTCTTCTTTTTACAAATCCGAACTTAACTGCATTTTCCCCCGATTCAACCATATTTGTTTCTGACTACATTCTCGACATTAATTCTAGGGATAACTCTATAAACAACTCCTACAAAGGAACAGCACAATTTGTACTTAAAATCAACAGAAACGGACTATGGAAGATTACACAATGGTTAGATTTCATTTCAAAAAATGGAAATTACCCAACTTTTAGTGTTTTGAAGGCAAAAGTGAAATCTTGAAGATGTATCGGTCATTCAAAGTGCTATTGGCAATTTTCCTCTTTTCATTAGTTGGCTGTGTCAACCCATTCGCCCCCAAATTAGTTGAGCCTCGACAGAATGAAACTATTCTTTCAGACCAAAAGACAATTGACGGCTTGTTTAAAAATTTTAGTTATGCATACAATTTTAAAGATACAGCAGTTTACAGCAAGCTCCTATCGGAGGATTTTGTTTTTGTTTATCGAAATTATGACCTCGGGGCTGATTTAAGTTGGGGCAAATTCGAAGATATCAAAACTACTTATGGTTTGTTTCAATCTGCTTCAAACATAAACTTAATCTGGAACGACTCATATTTAAGTATTGGCGATTCTTTGGAAAAAAATATCCAACGGGCGTTCTCGCTAACAATCGTTTTTTCGCCAAATGATATTATTCAACTCCAAGGCAAAGCAAACTTTAAAGTGAAGTTTAATCCTGTGGATTCCATCTGGCAAATCACATACTGGCGAGATGATACTTATTTTTAAGCAGTATATTTTATTTACTCTTCTAATTCCTTGAATTTCTGTCGAAGCTTTTTAATTACCGCCGAATGAATTTGCGAAACTCTGCTTTCCGAAAGTTCCAACAAAACCCCAATCTCTTTAAACTTTAAATTTTCGTAATAATAAAGTGTGATTATTAATCTCTCCCTCTCGGGCAAGGATTTGAGAAAGTTATAAATTATTTCGATTTTTTCATTATCAACAATATCGTCGAGTGCATTTTTCTCTTCGGTCGAGATGTTTGCCACAAACAGCAAATCGTCTTCGTCTTCATCGACGCTCAAAGTTTCGGTGATAAAAAATGAGTTTTGGCTGGATTGATAGGCAGAAAAGTATTTACGCAGTTCATCTTCGGAGACATTCAACCTTTTCGAAAGTTCCTCTACGCTGGCTTCCCCAGTTTCAGCGTAACTTTGGTCAATTGTTTTGATAAGGTTTTTGGCTTTGTGCCGTTCACTTCGGGAAAGCCAATCCAGTCGGCGTATTTCATCAATTATCGCACCTCGAATTCTTTGATATGCATATGTTTCAAATTTAACATTTTGTGTGGGTTCGAATTTCTCTATGGCATCGATTAGCCCTATAATCCCATAGTTTATCAGGTCGTTCGATGTTAAAAGTGTATTCTGTGGCAACCTAATAGTTTTCAAAACACTTTTAACAAGAGAAAGATAACGAAGCACTAACTGATTCCTTAAAAGGAAGGAATGGCTTTCCTTATATTTTAACCAAATTTCATCTATGGAATTCGATTGCTCTTTCTCGGTCATTTATAAAGATTAGGGATTAGTTCCAATATTATTGGCTTGAGTAAAATCCATTCCTTCGGCGGTCTGTTCTTTATTCAATTGCTCCCGAAGTTTTTTTAATTCTTCTTCCCTTTTTTCTTGTGCTTGCTTCAAAAGGAGTTCTCTTTCGTATCTCCCTTCAAGATTTTCTCGTTCTCGCTCTTTCGCTAATTCTTCTTCTAATCGCTTCTTTTCTTCGGCTTCTTTTTGTCTAACTTTGGCTAAAACGAATAACCAAATAAGAATTAACAACCCAAGCCCAAAGTATACGAGAACGAACAGAACAAAGCCTTTGAACAATGAAATCAAAAGAGTTTCTGCCTCTGCATAAAAATTGTAAAGAAAGAAAACACAGCCAGAAACCATTCCCAAAACGAATAAAGTCTTAAATGGAAAAGAAACTATTTTATTTATTCTTTTTCTTTCAATCTTAAGTCTTTTCTTTAAACGGGCTTCTTGCTCTTTTTTAACTTTTTCCTTTTCCTTTAAAGCCTTTTTTCTATCTTCCGATAAAACTTCTTTGTCTTTTTTTGCCATAACTTTAATTCTTTGTTTCCAACAAAAATATTAAACAACTCTTTGATGTTTCAAAACGAAATTAATTATATTATTTGAAATATTCCTTATGTTTTGAATAAATTCTGCATTGTTTTTGGTTTGGGCAAATAAATCTTGATATAATAAATGTTTCTTCAATTCCTTTTCGTAGTAAATGATGCCAACATTGGAAAATTCTTTTTTAAGGAAATTCGTTGTGGCAAGATTAAAAACCTTAAGAATTTCCATTCCGTCTTCTTTATCAATTACATTATTAACGATTGTCGCAATGTTGTTGATACTAAAAGCTTTATACAGAATTTTTGTCAATCCGTAAGCATCCAAAACAGAAGTAGGGTCATCGGAAAGGAACATAAGATTAAGTGAAGAGATTTTGCAAAAATCCACTATTGTTTTGCTGAACCCAGAATGATTATCAATAAAAACAATATCAAAATCGTGCTCTTTCATCAATTCTACAAATTTTTTGATAAGCACATCGGAAATTTCAGGATTAAAGTCTAATTCATTAATTCCCCCTCCTATTAATGAAATTCTTTCGTTGATTTTAGTCAACGCTTTATTGATTGTCAAGTTATTTTCGAGAACATCTACGAGTCGAGTATTGGGTTCGACATTGTTGATAAAATGCTGAATAGGAGAAAATATATCGTTATCCCAAATTAAAATTTTCGAGAAATCTTCGACAAGAACCCTTGCAATAAGCGAAAGGATGACACTTTTGCCTATTGCACCTTTTCCACTTATGAATGAAACAATTATTTTTTCACGAAAATCCGAACTCATTTTCTCATTCAACATAATTAATTAAAAACTTCTTTAAGAATTCAGAGCCAGCAGGCTCAATTCCATAAGGAATGTCTGGACTTGAGGAGAAATAAATCGGTTTAATTTGGCTGGATATTTCCAAAAGAGGTTCGTAAATGTGACCAATAGTATCAACTTCGTCAAACTTTGTAAGCAAAAGGTAATCTGGTTTTAGTTTTCCAAAACCTTTTAAATTTTCTTTGAAATTCATTTTATCGTTTGCAACCGAAAGCACCAATATCTTCTTCGATGGTGTAGCTAAACCAACCAACTCTTCGAGCTCGCTTATTAAACTCTCGTCTTTCGGGCTTCCTCCACTTGTGTCAATCAACAGGAAATCGTAAGAACCAATGTTTTTAAGGTATTCACCTAATTCTGCATTGGATTGGCAATAAAAAGAAGGTAAGTTTGAGACTGCAGAAAGTATTTGCAACTGCTCCCACCCGCCTATTTTTCTATAATCGCAAGAAATAACATTGACTTTGGCATTAAGAAGAATTTTAAACAAAACGCCCAACTTTATGATGTTCAATGTTTTGCCACATCCAGTTAGACCAATGAAGATTAATATTTGTTGCACATTACTCTTTTCTATTGCAGAAGCATAAGTAATTTTATCTGCAAGAATCTGAATTGCTGTTTGCCGTAATTCTTCAAAGTCAATGTATTTATTCTCTTTTAAACTCTGAACAAATGATAAAGTGAAGTCTGTGGAAAATCCATTTTTCAACATCAGCTTCGATAACTCTGCAATATCGGGAGGAAGGTGGGAAATGAAAGTATAATTTATTTTTTCATAGAAATTCCAAATAAGATTTTTCAAACTAACCAGCTCTTTATAAATGCTGGAAGAAAATTCAATCAATTCCGATTTGGTATACTCTGGCTTTTCTATCGAAGGCTTGGTCTCTTTGAAATACTTTTCGTCTTTGGTATCTTCGGTATCCAATGCTGCCACTAATTCTACCATCTTTTCCATTTCTGGTGGCGATGGAGGTATAACCCTTGTTGACAAAATTATCGCTTCCGGACCAAGTTCTGCAATAATTTTATCCTTTCCTTCCTGGAAATTTCTTACTCTGTACTTCCTTATTTTCATCTTTCCCCTTTTTGGAATTAATAAAAACAAAAGTAATTATTATGCCAAAAACAAATTTTTGCAAATTTAATTTTAAATAAAAATACATTTTTAATATTTTATAATTTTGCTTTTTTATTGCTTGAAGTTGTTGAAATTATGTTTGAATTTGAAAAAGTAACATTCGAGAACAAACCGAGAGAAAGCTGGGAATTTAAGCCAATTGCCAAAGAATTGCGCAAGGATGTTATCAAAAGTCTTGCTCTTGCTGGTTCAGGGCATTCGGGTGGTTCTTTGGGGACAGCCGATTTATTTGCAGTGCTTTTCTTTGGTGGAATAATGCGCTACGACCCTCAGAACCCAAAATGGGAACAAAGAGATAGATTTGTTCTGAGTGCAGGACATATTTGTCCAATTCTCTACGCTACGCTTGCCCGAGCTGGCTTTTTTCCTGTTGAAGAACTTAAAACACTTCGGAAATTAGGTTCAAGATTGCAAGGACATCCGGCACTCGACGTTGGTTTGCCGGGAATCGAAACCGCTGCTGGTTCGCTTGGTCAAGGCATTTCTATTGCAGTTGGAATGGCTTTGAGCGACAAGTACCTGGATAAAAATGACCGCAGAGTATTTGCACTTACTGGCGATGGAGAACTCCAAGAAGGTTCCACTTGGGAAGCCGCAATGGCAGCAGGAAATTACAAACTCGACAACCTCTGCTGGATTGTCGACAACAATGATTGTCAGATTGACGGCAGAGTTAGAGATGTGATGAGCATTTACCCCATCGAAAAAAAATTCGAAGCTTTTAATTTTGAGGTTCTGACAATCGATGGACATAATTATTCTGAAATATATGATTCTTTTAAAAAATTTATACAGAATCACGAACAGAAAATTGGCAGGCCAACTGTGATTATTGCAAAAACGAAGATGGGATACCCCATTTCCTTTATGTTCGACAAATACGAATGGCATGGTATCCCACCAACCGAAGAACAAGCTTTAATAGCATTGAAGGAATTGGAATGAAAGCGATTCTTTTTGCAATATTGACATTGTTAATGTTTTCTGGCTGCTCAAAAAAAGAAAAAGCCGATAATCAGCAGCAAGTTGCCGATACGACTATTTCATTTGAAAGTAAACCAATAGTATCGAATTACCAAAATATTAGCACAGAACCAATTTCTTCGGACATTTTAAAAAAAATTTTCCCGGAAAGCTTTGGAGATTTAAGGCTCGATAAAGTTAATACTGGAAAGATTAAATACTCTTCTCTCACAGTAAATACTGCTTCAGGTGAATATGTTTCATCGTTAGGTTTAGTTGTTATATACATTTACGATTACCTTAGTTTTTCTAATCTGCCTGAGCATTTAAAAAATTTATATGAACTTAAACCGGGAAAGGATGTTTACTTCATCAAAAATGGTGCTGGGGTTTTTTCGAGTGATGAACTTTCGAATGGAAGCAAATTGGATTTAGTTTACTACGGACGCTTTCATATTAAAATCGAAGCGATAAATTATCCAAATTTTCGCGAAACAGCTATGGATTTGGTGCAAAATTTAAACTTCTCTGTGCTTGAGAAACTTATCAAGGTAAAAGTATGAACGAATTTAAATTACTTGGCAAAAAAGCAACACGCTATGGATTTGGCGAAGCTTTGGTCGAGCTTGGCGAGAAATACCCGAATGTCGTTGTTCTTGGAGCAGATGTAACTGGTTCAGTATTAACCTCTTTCTTTAAAGAGAAGTTTCCAGACCGATTTTTTTCAATCGGAATTGCAGAACAAAACGCTACAACCATTGCAGTTGGAATGGCTTTATCGGGTAAAATTCCCTTCTTTGCTACATATAGTGTTTTTTCTGCTTTTAGGAATGCCGACCAATTACGAATTTCAGTTTGTTATAATAATGCTAATGTTAAAATTGGTGGGGGACATTCTGGAATAACAGTTGGACCAGACGGTGCAACTCATCAGTCTCTCGAAGAACTTTCTTTGCTAAGAACCTTACCAAATATGAAACTTGTTGTTCCTTGTGATTACCTCGAGACCAAGAAGGCTACTCTTGCAGTTGCTGAATTTTATGGTCCTGCTTTTGTTCGATTTGGCAGAGCGCCAGTTCCCTACTTTACCACCGAAGAGACCCCTTTTAAAATTGGCAAAGCTGAAATCTTTCGTCAAGGCAAAGATATAGCCATCATTGCCTGTGGCATTATGGTATGGCAATCACTCCTCGCTGCCGATGAGCTTTGGAAAAGACGAGGAATTTCGGCTATGGTCATCAACAGTCACACACTTAAACCAATTGACGTTGAAACTATTGTCGAGGCTGCAAGAACTTGCGGTGCAGTTGTAACAGCCGAAGAGCATCAAGTTCACGGAGGACTTGGTGGCGCTGTTGCAGAAGTCCTTGCAAAAAACTACCCCGTCCCAATCGAATTTGTTGGCGTTCCCGACCGCTTCGGCGAAAGTGGCGAACCAGAGGAATTGTTAGAAAAGTTTGGGCTAACTTGGAAAGAAATTTATTCGTCAGCTTTAAAAGCAATAGATAGGCGTGATAACAAACCACAATCGAACCACGTTTACCGAAATGTAGAGGACATTGCCCCAATTTCTCAAGATTTAATTTAAATTTTGTTTTGCTATATTTTTCATTTTCATTAATTTATGTTTGCATTTATTCTTTTGTTAATTATTCTTGGGAGAATGGAACTTATGTCGCAAGATGCTCCCTCGGAAAAAAGCATTTCATATAGGCCACCGACTGTGGCTGGTGCTTTCTACCCTGCCGATGCTGATTCTCTAAATGCCGAAATTGAAAAATATCTCGAACTGGATAAGCCAAAAGTTATCCCCGAAAATGTCAAAATACTTGGTATAATTTCGCCCCACGCTGGATATGTATACAGCGGTTTCGTTGCAGGCAAAGCTTATCGGGAATTAGTAGGGAGAAACATCAAAACGGTAATCATCATCTCTCCTTCCCATCAAGTTTATTTTCCATATGCTTCGGTCTTTTCGGGCGATGCATACGTAACCCCCCTTGGACCAGTTTTGGTCGACAAAGAACTCGCCAACCGAATTTCATGCCAGAATATCTACGTTAAACTATCTATGGAAGGTCACCAGTGGCAAAGAGTTACTCCTGAGCATTCCCTCGAGGTGCAAATTCCCTTTGTCCAAAAAGTTCTGCCAAACGCTAAAATCGTTCCAATTGTTATGGGTAGCCAAGAAAATGTAATTATCCATTCTTTAACAATGGCAATTTATAAGGCTTTGCAAAATACTCCACAAGCCAATGAAGTTCTATTAATAGCAAGCTCAGACCTTTCTCACTATCATAGTTATAAAACTGCATATAGCATTGATGAGAAATTTGTACAAACATTTTCACGTTTTGATTATTTCAAACTAACCAGCTTGCTCAATTCGAGAGAAGTTGAAGTTTGTGGTGGTGGACCCATCGCTGTGGTGTTGAGTGTTTCCGAAGCATTGGGCGCAAACAAACCCGTCCCGATTCATTACGGGACAAGCGGAGATTCCCCTTATGCACCTCGAATGAAAGACCAAGTTGTGGGCTATTTTGCTGGGGCTTTAACTTATGACCCTGAATTTTCAGTATCATCTCTACCAAAGCTAACCCCAAATGACAAGAAGTTTCTTCTTGACTTGGCAAAGAAAACCGTCGAAGCAGTTGCAAAAGGCGAAAAACCCGATATTAGCCAATTTTCGACACCTACTGGCTTTCTTTCGGAGCATTCCACTGCATTTGTTACAATAGAAAAGAACGGCGAACTTAGAGCTTGTATGGGACATTTATTCCCTGTCAAGCCTTTATATTGGGAAGTTTTTGAAGTTGCCAAACTCAGTGCTACAAGTGATTGGCGTTTCGGTCCTGTTAAATCCCAAGAATTACCTGAATTGTCTTATGAAATAACCATCTTATCACGGTTCAAAAAAGTTTTCTCTGAAAATGAAATTCAAATTGGAAAGCATGGATTATTCATTCGTTATCGAAATCATTCGGGGCTTTTGCTTCCACAAGTTGCATCGGAAAGGAATTGGGATGTTAGAACATTCCTTGAAAATTTGTGTTTGAAAGCTGGATTATCCAAAACCACATATCTCGACCCAGAGGCAGAGATTTTTTCCTTCGAAGCTTTAATCATCCATTAATATGTTTCTTTATTTGCTTTCTAAATTTTTTTCATTTATTGTTGAAACAAGAAATTTTCTCTTCGATACTAAAATCTTTTCTATTGTTCTAGCAAATTCTCCTGTAATAAGCATTGGAAATGTCTCTTTCGGTGGAACTGGTAAAACTCCATTTACAATTTTGCTTGCCAGACTTCTTCTTGAACGCAACATAAAACCAGCAATCCTTTCGAGAGGATACAAAAGGATAGACAAAAAAATTCAAATCGTCGAAAAAAATAAAAATGCATTCTCTTGGGAGCAAATTGGGGACGAAATGTATTTGACTTTACAAAAATTAGATGTCACTTTAGTCATTTCACAGAAAAAATACAAAGCCATTCCGTATATAAACAAACTTGAAAATTGTGATATAATATTAGTAGACGATGGCTTCCAACATCGCAAACTCCATCGTGATTTGGACATCGTTCTAATCGATAAGGAAACTTTAAACAAGCCATATCTTTTCCCCAAAGGAATACTCAGGGAACCATTAAAAAATTTAGAACGTGCGGATTTCATTCTTTTGGAAGACGGCGTTGACGAACAAAACAAGCAACATTTGGCTCAATTTTCCGAAAGAATTCTAAAATATCGAAAAGTTATCAAAGATTTTTACAACTCAAACAACGAAAAAGTTAACCCACAAGAGCTTGCTAACGAAAAGATTGCTTTGGTAAGTGCAATAGGTAGGAACGAAAATTTTAGACAAAGTCTTGAAAAACTTTTTCCCGAAATTGTAATCCATTTCAAGTTTCGTGACCATCATTATTATTCTACCTCCGATGTTGAAAAAATTATTGAGCAGATTAAAAGCCTTAACATCCATTATTTAGTAACAACCGAAAAGGACTATGTCAAACTTAAAACATTCCAAAAGAAGTTTATCGAAAACGGAATAGAATTGGTTGTTGCTGTTTTGGAATTAGAAGTCGAAAAGATAGAATTAATTTTCGACGCGGTCGAAAAAATACTGAAGAACTATGCCAAACCAAAGTAATCGTTATTCATATCGGTAAAAATTTGAAGAACACCAACTCTTACAAGTTTTACAAGCACAGCAGAAGCCCTTCTTTCCGAAATATTTACAAGCTTAGCAAATTCGCGAACGGTAATTTTTTCGTGCTTTTCCAAATAGTCAAATAATCGTTTTTCTTGCTCACCAATGTAAATCTTCATAGGTTTGGAATTTGCATTCAAGCCCGAAAGTAATCGTTTCATTTCTTTACTGGCAACAACAGACTTTTCGCCAATTCTTATGTATGCAAATCGTCGAGTCCTACCCTTTTCGTCGATTCCTTCAATTGTATGAGGCTTATTGTTACTCTCTTCGATTTCAACCACAATAATGTCTTTCTTGTTGTAATTTATAACTTCAATGCTTTTAGGAGTAATTGGGGGATAAATTGTAAACTGACAGGCTATTTCAATTATATCGATTTCAGATTTCTCGGAGTCAACTCCGACAACTTTGCGGTCATCGTCAACTCCAATAATCAGGTAACCACCTTTTGTATTTGCAAAAGCACAAAGTTCTTTGGCAATTTTTTCGGCAGTTGTTACTTTTCTTTTGAATTCAACTGTCGAAGATTCGCCTTCAATTATGATTTCTTTGAGCTTTTCTATATCCATAAAAAAATCTATAACCAAGTGGAAAAATTGTGGAAAACTTGTTGAAATCTCGTGCAAAACTTGTTAAAATTTCCTCAATTTCCATTTTAAATTTTTCTCAATTTGGCATATTGCAACATAAGTCTTTTACGACCTACGGATTCAAAGTTCACAAGTGCTTGTGCGTAGTTTCCACTTCCTTCAAGGTGTTCCACCCTGCCAATGCCAAAAAATGGATGCACCACCTTATCCCCTATTCTCAATACTCCATCGTCGGTCTGGTCATATTCATTGTATTCAACTGCCGATTCAGATTTCGGTGTTCCTGTATAACTTTTGTGGTAATAACTTGATTTTGTTTGAAGCTCTTTGTCATAAACAACTAAATATTTCTTGTCGATTTCACTCAAAAATTTCGATGGCACTTGATAAGAATCAACTCCAAATCTTTGTCTGTTCTTGCAATATGTTAAAATGACTTTTTCTTTTGCTCGAGTTAAACCAACATAGAAAAGCCTTCGTTCTTCTTCTTCTTCGTCATCAGTATTACTGCGAAACCTTATCAGAGGAAACAAACCCTGCTCGAGCCCAACAATAAAAACTACGGGAAATTCCAAACCTTTTGCGGAATGCAGTGTCATTAACTTGACTTGTTCGGTGGAAAGATTTTTTTCGTCTATATCCGATATTAAGCTTATTTGTTGCAAATAGTCTTCAATGCCAAAGTTTTCATTTGTTCGTAGAAAGTCATAAATATCGCTTAAAAGTGTCTCGATATTTTCTATCCTATCGTAAGCATCTTCGGTTCCAATTTCCTCATACATTTGAATTAATCCCGATTGTCGTATGTATTCGATGATAATTTCTCCAACTCGTTCTTTTTTCTTTAATTTTTCTTGTGTTTCCAAAACCCAATTCCTAAGCTCTTTTAAAATTGCTTCGGCACGAGATTGAATATTTTGAACTTCATCAATTTTTTCTAAAACTTCAAAAAGTGCAACTTTGTTCTGTCGAGAATAGTTTAATAAATGAGAAAGAGTCACCTTCCCAATGCCTCTCGGTGGCTCATTGATTATTCTCAAAAATGCTTCGTTATCATTTGGATTAGTTAATAATTTAAGATATGCCAAAACATCCTTAATTTCCTTGCGTTTATAGAACGACATTCCGCCAACAACAATGTAATTTATATTTTCCCGACGGAAAGCATTTTCAAATTCCAGAGATTGAGCATTTGTTCTGTAAAATACAGCAATATCGCCCAGCGAATAATCGCTTTCCGAAACAAGTTCCTTAATTTTCTTCACCACTAAATTTGCTTCGTCCTTTTCGGTTTCACAAGCATAAAGTTCAAACAAATCGCCTTCGGGATTCTCCGTCCAAAGCTTCTTTTCAATTTGCTTGCGATTAAACTTAATCACGCTGTCGGCAGCGGAAAGAATATTCTTTGTCGACCGATAATTTTGCTCCAACCGAAATATTTTGGCTTCGGGAAAATCCTTTTGAAAATCCAATATATTTCTAATGTCTGCTCCTCTCCATTTGTAAATACTTTGGGCATCATCGCCGACAACTGTTATGTTTTTGTATTTTGAAGAAAGCTTCCTCAATACAAGGTATTGCACTCTGTTTGTATCTTGGTATTCATCAACAAGAATAAACAGAAATCGCTCCTGATATTTTTCTAAAATTTCAGGGAAGGAATTAAAAAGTTCGTATGTATTGACCAAGAGGTCATCAAAATCCATTGCATTATTTTGATGTAGGTAGTCTTGATATTCTTTGTAAAAGTTAGCAATCTCCCGTTCAATGGGCGTAGAAGCATTTCGAGCAAATTCTTCAGGGGAAATTACTTTGTTTTTTGCCAGCGAAATTATGTGATGAACATTATCGGGACTCAAACGATTATTCGACACGGAATAACTCTGCAAAATTCTTTTAATTACACTTATTGAATCGTCAGCATCGTAAATTGAAAAGTTCGGAGTATAGCCCAAAGCCGAAGCTTCTAATCGTAGAATCCTTGCAAACATAGAGTGGAAAGTTCCAGCCCAAATTCTTTTCGAGGCTTCTGGATTTACCAGCGTGGCTATTCGTTCCTTCATTACATTCGCTGCTTTATTCGTGAAGGTCAAAGCAAGTATGTTTTGGGGGGGCACTCCATTGTCAATAAGATAAGCAATTTTATGTGTCAGAACTCTTGTTTTGCCACTTCCCGCTCCAGCAACAATCAATGATGGTCCCTCGATTGCCTTAACAGCTTCTCGCTGGACAGGGTTTAAATTTTTCAATATAGGGCTCTGTTCTTCTATGTCTTCCTGAATTGAAATTTTTGTCATTTCCAAAATTAATTTAAACTACAAAAATAAAAAAGGGAAGGCTATTTTTTAACCTTCCCCCTAACCATTGGTAAAACTTTACTAATCTTTCTTTTCCACGGGTTTTGTAGCGGAAGTTCCATTTTTCGAATGGTCAAGAGAATGATCTTTCTTGTCCACAGTAGCAAGTGAAGAGTTTTTACGGGCGTAATCAGTAATATAGAACCCATTGCCCTTGAAAATTAATCCAACACCTTTGCTAATTAGTCGGTGCACTTTCCCTTGACCTTTATGTTCGGAATTTTCACAAATTTCTGGTGGACAAAATTCCAGTGGAGGGTCGGTAATTCTTTGCTGATACTCAAATAACTTCCCACACTTTTCACACTTATACTCGTAAATTGGCATAGCACCACCTCTCTTTATTTTTCAATTTCTCAATAACGAAAAATAAGTTGGTTTATTTCATTTTATTAATTTTGTGTATTTATACAAAAGATTTATGCGTGCAGTAATTCAAAGAGTCAAAAAAGCAACGGTTAAGATTCTTTCCACAAAGGAAGAGCGAAGCATTGGCAACGGGCTTCTCGTCTTTTTAGCAATTAAAACCGATGATACTATGGAGATGATAAAATGGTTTGCAAACAAAATTGTTAATTTGAGGATTTTTCCAGATAGCGAAAATAAGATGAATCTTTCTGTGCGGGACATAAACGGCGAAATAATGGTTATATCGAACTTCACTCTTTACGGGGATGTTTCGAGAGGCTTTCGTCCAAATTTTATGTTTTCTGCGAATCCTGAACTTGCCAAAAATCTTTACCAACAATTTGTTGAATATTTGAGAAACAACTATCCAATTCCCATCGTTTCTGGCGATTTTGGAGAAATGATGAACATTGAATTAGTAAATGATGGTCCTGTTACGATTATAATCGACAAATAAGCAAATCAAGACTTTTTCTTTGATTTCAATGTAATTTTGTATTTGGAAGCAGGCTCTTTAACTTCTTTGGGTGTCGATGTTTCCATCTTCTCTTCGGTAGGAGCCTCGTATTTATCGTCTTCCGTTTCGTCAAGCTTAGGTTTAATATCGGGGAACATTATCTTGTAGTTATTTAATGCTTGTGCAAGGCGGTTAACAACTTTTTTAATTAATTCAGGTGGTTCCAAAATAATAATTGCATCGCTCCAACTCAGAATCCAATTAATCAAGTCCACTCCAACAGGGACTTTCATTTCCAAAATCAGGTTTCCATCTTTATCGAACTTTTCGACTTGACTGACGTGCCATCTCCGATTCAGAAAGAAATGTTTAAACTCTTTTTTGATTAGCAATTTGACGTCGAAAATTTCACCCGAGAAAACTCCAAAGCGATAGGACGACCATTCACGGAAGTTAAATGGTGGAGCCACATCGAAGTAATCAGGTAATTCTTGGAGATTAGAAATGTTGTGAATTGCTAAACTAACGTGTATTTTATGTTTGGGAATATATGCAACAACATAAAGAAGACCCAGATAGGAAAAAATCGTTTCAAATCGTGCAATTATATCTTTTGAAGTACCAGTTTTGGGGGCGTTATAAGTAACCTGATACCATCCTTTCGTTGCAGTTGCTTTAATAACCTTTTCTAGAATATCGTTTAATTTCGAATAATCGTAATATCCGACATTTTGGTCCCAATAAATCGTTTCGTCGAGAACCACTTCGTAAGGAGCCAGCTTTTCGATTTTTTTGTAGAGACGCTCAACATCTTTTTCGATAACTGTGCCACGAAATGTTTTCAAATGTGCTTTTAAAAAATGGAAAGCAAGCAATTCGTTTGTGTCGAAACGGACAACCTGCTTGGGATAACGATAATCGCGTGGTATGGACCAAAAGATTTCTCTCCCTTTTTCTACTCCAACTAACGAAGGGTCGAGTTTTTGAAGCAATCGTAGGTCTCTTTGGATAGTGCGACGGCTAACAATCTCAATTTCTTCGGAAACCATATCCTGAAGTTGTCCCGAAGTTAAAACTTCCCCTTCAAGAAATTTCCTATACATATACAGCAATCTGTGTGGTTGTCCTGGCATTTTCCCCTAATTGAAAAAAATTAAGCACAAATTTAATTAAATTAGACGAAATAAATTTAAAAATCGTAATCAATCGAAAAAATATACCAAGGTTTTCCCCAACCCTGAGCTTCCTTTCTCCAAGCAACATCTAATTTTATTGGCAAGCCCAATATCCAAGCACGTGCTCCTATACCAAGACTCATCAAAAGATGATTTGGTTCTGGTGCTTCATTAATTACTTCGGGTGGAGAAAATCTAAAGTTCGAAATTTTCCCTCTCCAAACGCCACCGGCATCGAAAAAGGCTACGCCAAAAACATCATTGAAAATAATTGGTATTGGACCGGGCAGCAAGGCTGTAAATAAAGGAAATCTGAGTTCAAAGTTGGTAAGAAAGAAATTATTACCCACTGCATCACTATAACTCCATCCTCTTAATGGAGTTATCAGTTCCATAAAGGCAAAGTCCTCGGGATTTTCGAACAAAAAGTTTCCGTTGTTTAATGAATAATTTAACCAATTATAAACTCCACCGAGGAAAAACTTTTGTGGGTTTGGTCCAAAGCTTGTTGCTCCAGTTCCCCGAACAGCAATCTTCAAAAAGTAGCCTAAATCCCAATATCTACGATAATCAAATTTAAAAGTATAAAAATTAATCGAGTTCTTAAATATTTTTGGAACTGCCCGAAATTCAACATAATACCTTGTTCCCCGAACTGGTGCGAACGAACCATAAAGAACATCATCATAAACATATCGAACATTTGGATAGATTATAGTGCGAGAAACAGAAGGTTCTGTATATTCCGTTGTATTTTCTTTTGTTGCATTAAATAAAGTTAAATTTAATTCAAACCTATTGAACAAACTAAGAGGATAAGATGCCGAAAACCCTGCCCCGTAGTTCCTCAGGCGATATAAATCGTAGTTCGTAGTGCTTTGGTTCAACATCGTAAAGAACAGAGAACTTTGGAATACTGAGAAATTATAATCAATTATGTTCGGCAAATAAGAATATTGCAGGTAAAAGTTGCTGTTCTTTAAATCCAGCCATAAATTTGCTGCGATGTAAATCTGGTGGTCGCCAAGAATATCGCTAAACAACATTTGAGCAAGCCCTTGGAATCCCCAAAATGAACTATAATAGGGATTTCCCAATATCAAATCGGGAGTGAATTTAAGTTTATATTCATAATCGGCAAAATTTGTATCGACCTTGCCTGTTGCCGACGATGTTCCATATGTTAAATATACATCTCGATTAGGTTTAACCATATTTTGGCGTTCGAAATCAATATTGAAATTGCCATATCCTTTGTTAACCTTTGAGAAATCAGAAATGGTTGAGTCTATAACAACATTCTCTTCTTGTTTAGATTTATTTTCAATCATTGATGCTCGAAAACGGGTCAATGGCAACGAGGCAATATCGAGTTTAACGTTTGTCGGATTTTTAATCAAAAATAAATCGAAACCACCTTCGGTTAATGCCGAAAAAACAAGATTGTCGCCAATAATGGAATGTGAAATCTGCGTGATATTGGAAAGTGAATTAGTTATTGGTTCAATTGCAGTGGTATTTAGATTCAACCTATATATGTTTCCAATACCATTTTCATCGCTAACGAAGAAAAGAAAGTTTCCATCACCACTCAGCGCAAGGCTGGTTTTATTTGCTTCTGGGGAAAATGTTAATCGGCTAATCTTTTTGGTAATAATATCTAATTCGTAAACATCGCTTTTACCAAATGTTACATTCCAAGGATTTAAACTTTCATCAGAATAATCTAAGCGGTCGGAAATAAAATAAACTTTCTTGCCATCGAGTGACCAAATTGGATGTTCATCATAGAAAATATCATCAGTCAATCGGGTTATTGTTTTCGATTTAAAATTGTACAGGAACAAATCTCTCCTATCGAGTACAGTTGCCGAGAAAACTATTTCATCGCCATTTGGAGACCAAGAAACAGAAGAAATTTGTTTAAATCCAAGAGTTATTCTTTCATAATTTTTTGTATTAACATTGACAATGTAAATTGCATCTTCGCCAGCGTATTTTGCCGAGATGGCAAGTTTAGTTCCATCGGGATTCCATGAAATTCCCGGGGTTAAAACATTTAATTCCTCGAAATCTTGCTGACGAAAACTTGTAACAATTTCGTTCTCCTTCTTTTTATCAATATCCATTATGAAGAGCGAGAACAAACCATCTTTGTCGGCAATGAAAGCAACTTTATCCCCTTGTGGGGAAATTGCCGGGGAAGTATTGTAGAAATTTCTTTTCTTCTTATGGTCAGTAAGGCGAATCGCAAAATCCGACGGATAGCTGAATTTATCAATATCTGGATAATAATATTTTTTCAAATACCTTTTCCATTCTTCCGAAAAGTCCTCTAATTTTAAATTGAATGTAGAACGAAAAGCATTGTCCACATTCCCAGTAGATTTCAATTTTGCAAGCAGTTCAGGGATTTTGTGATTTCCATACCTTTCGGAAACAAACCACCAGAAAGATTGTCCACCACGATAAGCATCATAACCGTCGAGTTGATTCAATTCGGGGAGTTTTTCGCTTAAGGTTAAATCGCGAATATAGACATCGGTTGCAATGTCCAACCCGCCAATGCTTTCCCATTCGCATAGCCCTTCGTTCATCCAAATAGGAATTTCGACCATATTTCCACGGGACAGTGCCGATTGAAAAGTACCGCCATAAAACATATCATTCAAAACTGCGTGGACTAATTCGTGATGAATAACATGTTTAAATTGGGAATAGTTCCCTTCAAAAGGTACTACGACGCGATTCTTGAAAAGCTCCGTCACTCCGCCAATGCCCTCGGGAAGGTATATATCAATTACATTGGTTTGCTGAAATTCATTATGGCTATTGTAGATAATTAATGGAATTCGTTTTGTTATCCTATATTTTAAAGTTTTTTGGATTGACTCAAGCGAAGATTCTGCGACGTTTGCAGCAAAAATTGCAAGGGTTTTATTGTTGTTATGAAAATAAATGTCGAAATGCTTGGTTTGAATATACCGCCAATTAAACTTTTGGTATTGAACTTTGTTTTTCCCAAATTGAGCAAAGCTTGGAGAATTTATTACTAACAAACAAAGAATTACACAAAGAAAAACAGAGTGTTTCATATCAACTCCCTTTAAAAACAATTAGACGATAAAATTGATATTTGGTTTAAAAATTTATCTTATAATAACGATAAAAATAAACCCGAGGAAAGACATTCCTCGGGTTTGTTATCGAACTATTTCGGTCAAGATTATGCAGGGATAATACAATCGTCAACAGGGCATACAGATTGGCATTGTGGGGTATCGTAATATCCCTTGCATTCAACACACTTATCTGGGTCGATGACGTAAATGTCCGGACCTTGCGAAATTGCATTTACAGGGCATTCAGGCTCGCAAGCACCACAATTGATGCACTCTTCAGTGATTTTTAATGCCATTTTATACTCCTTAAATTTTCAAAAAACAATAGCCCGAAGGCATTCAAAATTAAAAAATAATTTTCAAAAAATATCCTAATAACTTTTTTGCTTAAATTTTTTGTTTCCTAAAAATTTTATGAAAAATAATTTTGATGATGTAAGACAAAACTTAATTGTATCTTTGTTGCTTTTACCAAAGATTCTTCTAATCAAGTTAACCACTAACAATTCCAGATAAAAAATACTTTCGAGTAAAAAGTAAAGCTTTGCCGAAAGCGATGACAAGTTCTTTTGGCAATACAACACCCGAGCATTAACAAATTGCTCAATCCGTTGAGGTGTTACTCCTATCCTGTCATTCTTTCCTTGGCCACGATAGTGCACAACGGTGTTGCCCATATCAACAAGGACATTATAGCCTTTTTTCTTCATTCTTAGACAAAGGTCTGTATCTTCGGAGTAAAGGCGAAAATTTTCATCAAACCCACCAATAGATTCAAAAGCTTTTCGATTAACGCAAATAACTGCTCCATCGACATAGCCAACCTTCAAAAACCGGGGGTAGTGAAAAACTTTATAGAACATTCTTACCAAAATTAAAAATAAGCTGTGAAGAAAAGTAACATCTAACAATGCAGATAAGACACTGTGCAAACTACCAAAAGAAAACTGCGGCTTGCCATTTGGGTAGATTTGTAGAGGACCCAAAATTCCAAATTTGCCATCAAGCAAATCTATCGCCTCAAGCAATTTCGAGAAAAAGTTCGGGGGGAAAATTACATCATTGTTCGAAATAACCACAAAATCAGAATTACAAAATTTAATGCCTAAATTCGCTCCTCCACCATAACTAAGATTCTCTTTGTTCGCAATGATTTGAATATCTTTGAACTTCGAGGAGAGATATTCTACGCTACCATCAGTGGAATTGTTGTCCAAAACAATAATACTTCGGGGTTGAACAGTGTTTGCTAAGGCACTTTCTATTGCTTGGCTTGTAAAATCTTTGCCATTGTATGAAATTATTAATAAGTCAATCATTTTTCATATTTGTTAAATGCAAAATTAATTTATTAAATTTGAATTCTAACATTTGGATATTCAAAATGGGAATGTCGCGTCGAACAATTCTAACTTCTCTCTCCTTGATTGGGCTGCTTCGTCCAATCAAGTCGTTAGCAAAAGAAACAGCAATGATGAACTCTGAAGCAATTGAACAAAATTTGATTAACTCCCAGAGTAGCAATGAGTTTTGGTTCTGGGTTAAACAATCTTTCACCGTCTCCCCTTCAATTTTAAACCTAAACAATGGTGGTGTTAGCCCCCAGCCAAAAAGCGTTCAGGACGCTTTTGTTCGATATAATCAAATCTCGAATGAAGGACCAGCTTACTTTATGTGGCGAATTCTCGACCAAGGACGAGAACCAATCCGAAAAAAATTAGCCCAGCTGGCAGGATGCTCACCTGAAGAAATTGCTATCAACAGGAACACCACCGAAGGGATGGACACAATCATCTATGGCTTGGATTTGAAAGAGGGCGATGAAGTTGTTCTTGCCAAACAGGACTATCCTAACGTGATTAATGCTTGGAATTTTCGTGAACTCCGTGACAAAATCAAATTAGTTTGGGTAAATTTAACTTTACCCTCCGAAGATAAAGACTATCTTGTTCAATCTTATGTTTCAAAATTTACTTCCCGAACAAGGGTTGTAAACTTAACTCATATGATAAATTGGAATGGACAAATCCTTCCTATTAAAGAAATTGCAGAAGAAGCTCGCAGAAGAGGCATTTATGTTTTGGTCGATGGTGCTCATACTTTCGCACACATTGATTTCAAAATACCAGAACTTGGCTGCGATTTTTTTGCTACGAGTTTGCATAAGTGGCTGTGTGCCCCATTCGGAACAGGAATGCTTTATATACGCAAGGAGTTAATAAAACAAATACCACCACTTTTCCCAAACGACAATCCTTATAGCGAAGACATTCGAAAATTTGAGTCATTAGGGACTCGTTCATTCCCTGCGGAAATGGCTATTGCAGATGCATTGAATTTTAATGACCTAATAGGAATAGCAAGGAAAGAAGAAAGATTGAGAAATTTAAAAAATTATTGGGTCGAAAAACTAAAGCGTTTACCATCGGTTAAAATTTTAACTCCGTTGAAAAAGGGATTCTCTTGTGGTTTGGGCATATTTTCCATTGATGGAAAAAAACCAGAGGAAATATCAGACTACCTTTTCACAAAACACAAGATATTTACGGTTGCAATAAATTGGGAAAACATACACGGGGTTCGGATTACACCCCACATATACACCTCCGAAAGCGATTTAGATAGATTTGCTGATGCTATCGCTGAATATGTAAAATCCTAAGATGTTTGTCGAAATTCCACATACAGCAGATAAGGCAATATATGTTGAATCGACAACACTCGAAGGATTATTTTATGATTCAGCATTAGGTTTAATGGCAATATCCGGAATATCTCCTTTAAAATCAAAGAAAATTTACTCGGAAAACTATGAAGTTAGTGATGTTGATTCAGAAACTTTATTAGTTGATTTTCTTAATTTTTTAATTTATAAAATGGATTTAGGATTTTACTTGATTAATTCTGAAATAAGAATAGATTCAATTCATTTATTTTCAAGGAATTATTTTGGTAAATTCAAAAATAGAGAAATTTATATAAAATCTGCTACTTTTTATAATTTAAAGATAGTTAAATACAATCACTTATATCGAACTAAAATTGTGTTTGATATTTAAATAAAATAGGGATTTGCTATGGAAATAAATAAAATAGATGAGTTTATTTACGAAATTTCTCCGGAAAGTAATAAATTAATGAAAGTTTCGGCTCGCTTCTTCGCCGACCCGAAACAAATTCCTTTGATTCAAAATGACGACAGCTTAAAACAATTAGTCAATGTTGCTACTTTACCCGGAATTTTTGGGTTTTCTCTTGCTATGCCCGATATTCATCAAGGCTATGGTTTTCCAATCGGTGGTGTTGCTGCTTTTGATGTTGAAGATGGTATTATTTCCCCCGGTGGAGTTGGTTATGATATTAATTGTGGTATTAGATTAAACATAACAAATTGGAAGAAGAAAGAAATTCAAAAACACTTAAAGGAAATTGTAAACGAGATTTATTCAATCATTCCTCTTGGCACAGGCAAAGGAGCTCTAATTAAACTATCCAATAAAGAATTCGAAAAATTACTTTTCGAAGGGGCTAATTGGGCTTTGGAAAATGGTTTTGCTACTGAATCGGACATTGAATGCATCGAAGATAAAGGCAAATTGCCTGTCGATAATCTTGCAGGCATATCCGAAAGAGCATTCGAACGAGGCATAACCGAAATCGGAAGCCTTGGCTCCGGCAATCATTTCATTGAAATCGGTTATGTAAGCAATATTTTCGAACCAGAAATTGCTGAGAAACTCGGATTGTTCAAAGACCAAGTTGTTATTTGGATACACACAGGTTCAAGAGGCTTCGGACACCAAATTTGTGCCGATTATGTTAAAGATTTTCAGTCCGCTTCAAAAAAATACGGAATCGAATTAGTTGACCGGGGACTTGCTTGTGCCCCATTTTCCTCGAACGAAGGCAAAAGCTATTATAACGCTATGAATGCTGCTGCTAATTTTGCTTTTGTCAATCGTCAACTCATTGCAAATAAAATCAAAGAGATATTCCTGCGATTCACAAAAAAAATCAAACCTCTGCATTTTGCCTTGCTTTACGATTTAGCACACAATATCGCTAAAATTGAAAAGCATAAAGTCGGAAACAAAAAAAGGACACTTATAGTCCATCGAAAAGGTGCAACCCGAGCTTTCCCTTCTACATCGCTCAAAGGTATTTATGCTTCAATTGGTCAACCAGTATTGGTGCCGGGTTCAATGGGGACATCATCGTTTGTTTTGATTGCCCAACCTAATTCTTTGAATTTATCTTTCGGTAGCTCCTGCCATGGGGCTGGCAGAACAATGAGTCGCTCTCAAGCTAAGAAGGAAATCAATTCAAAAACTTTGCTTGGAGAGTTAGAAAGCCAAGGGATAATTGTAAAAACCCCAAGTATATCTTCTTTATCCGAAGAAGCTCCAACAGCCCTATAAAGATGTCGAAACAGTTGTAAATGTTGTAAACAATTTATCAATTACGAAACCAGTTGCGAAAGTAAAACCACTTGCAGTAATCAAAGGATAGAAATTTTGCAGAAACTTAATTCGAATCTATTTTGAACGATATTATGACGCCGAATGATGAACTCATAAATTTTTACTTTTAAAATCTAAAGAATGAATTATTTCTTCATCTAATTTTTTCAAATCCAATAAAACTTTTTCTCTTCTT
>RCNO01000026.1 GCA_003731685.1 Bacteroidetes/Chlorobi group bacterium MS-B_bin-24 | reverse complement strand
TTTTTTTCATATCTCTGAATTCAAGAGCATTTTTTGCTGCGTTCTGTTCGGCTTCTTTTTTACTGCGTCCTGTCCCTGTTGCTAAAAGGATATTGTCGACGTAAACACCAACACGAAAAGTTTTATCGTGGGGCGGACCTTCTTCTTCTAACACTTCATAGGTAGGAGCGGATTTGCCTTCGGCTTGTACTTTCTCCATCAAAATACTTTTGTAATTTTTGTCTTGAAGAACGTCTTCCTCTTTTAACAAAGGAATAAGTGTTTGGGTTACAAATTTTTTTACTGCGTTGTAACCCGAGTCCAAATAAATCGCAGCAATAATAGCTTCGAGTGCATCCGAAAGAATGGTCTCGCCCGAGCGGTCGAGTGTTTTCGCTGTGCTAAAGCTTATCAAGAGAAGCTTATCGATTTCTAATTTCTTTGCAACAACAGAAAGGGAATGTTTATTTACAAGCCACGAACGAATTTTGGTCAGTTCTCCTTCGGGCAAATTGGGGTATTTATGAAAAAGATATTCTGTAACGATAAAGCCAAGAACGGAATCGCCCAGAAATTCAAGCCTCTCGTTGGATTGGTACAATCCTTTTGGCAAAAGGTGCAAATATGAACGATGAATTAGTGCTTCATCGAAATAATTTTGATTTTTTATCGAAATGCCCAGTTTCTCTTGGATTTGTTTTTTTCTTTCTTCGCGAAAGAACTCAAAGCTATTAGGATTATTTGCTTCGATATTTAAATTTTTGGACTTTCCCGATGATGAAAATCGGTAAAGTCCATTGTATAATAAGTCGAAAAAATTTTTCACAATTCGAAGCCTGAATTAAACCTCAAAAGCTTTGAAAGCAAGGGTAGCATTGTGTCCGCCAAAACCAAAAGTATTGCTCAAAGCTGCACGGATTTTCCTTTGAACAGGCTTATTCGGCGTATAATTCAAATCACATTCGGAGTCGGGCGTGAAATAGTTGATTGTCGGGGGAATTATGCCCCGTTCAATGGCAAGTACCGTTGCAATGGCTTCGACAGCACCAGCTGCCCCGAGCAGATGACCTGTCATTGATTTAGTTGAACTGATATTGATTTTGTATGCGTAATCACCGAATAAAGTTTTGATTGCTTCGGTTTCATTTTTGTCGTTGTAGGGAGTTGAAGTTCCGTGAGCATTGATGTAATCAATGTCTTGGGGTTGCAAGCCGGCGTCTTCGAGAGCGAGTTTCATAGAACGATAGGCGCCCTCGCCATTAGGTGCTGGCTGGGTGATATGGAAAGCGTCGTCTGTCAAGCCGAAGCCTGCAAATTCAGTGTAAATTTTGGCGCCACGATTCAAAGCGTGTTCGAGTGTTTCGAGAATGAGGACCCCGGCACCTTCGCCCATAACGAAGCCATCGCGGTCTTTGTCGAAAGGTCGGGAAGCGGTTTTTGGGTCGTCGTTCCTTGTGGAAAGAGCTTTCATTGCGTTAAATCCGCCGACACCCATCGGACAAATAGCAGCCTCGCTTCCTCCGACAACCATAATATCAGCGTCACCTCTCTGAATGAGCATAAGAGCATCAGCGAGTGAGTGCGAAGCGGTTGCACAAGCAGAGGTTGTTGCGTAGTTTGGTCCCTTGAATCCCCAACGAATGGCAATATGACCGGCGGCAATATCAGATATCATCATTGGAATAAAGAATGGGGAAATTCGGTCGGGTTTACCATTGTTTTCGTAAACGAGCTGTTGTTGATAATGGTAAGTCCACATTCCCCCAATTCCCGAACCAAAGATTACGCCGGTGCGTTCTTTATTGATTTTGTCCAAGTTTAATCCTGAATCCTGAAGAGCTTGTGTTGCTGCTGCGATTGCAAACTGGGTGAACAAATCCATTCGCTGAACTTCTTTGCGGTTCAAGTAAAGAAGGGGATCGAAGTTTTTAACTTCGCAAGCAAACTTTGTTTCGAAATGGGTTGTATCGAAGCGGGTTATGTAATCTGCACCACTTTTGCCTTCGAGCATAGCGTTCCAGAATTCCTCGACGGTGTTACCAATAGGAGTTACAACCCCGATCCCCGTTACAACAACCCGTGGGAAATTGTATTTTGGCATAATTCAAAATCGATTGTGATTATTCGCCAACTTTTTCTTTTAAGAAGTTAATTACGTCGCCAACGGTTTGAATTTTCTCTGCTTCGGAGTCTTCGATTGTTATACCGAATTCTTTTTCGAATTCCATAATTAGCTCGACTGTGTCCAAAGAATCAGCGCCCAAATCCTTGATGAAGTTTGCCGATTCGGTTACTTGCGATTCTTCGACTCCAAGCTTGCGAACAACGATTTCTGTAACTTTGCTTTTAATGTCTGCCATAAATTCTCCTTAAATTATTGTTAAACATACATTTAAATTACATAACAAGACCACCATCAACATTAATTACCTGGCCAGTGATATAACTGGCATCATCGGAAGCAAGGAAAAGAGCAACACGGGCAATGTCTTCGGGTTCGGCTTCTCTCCGAAGGGGGATATTTTCCAAAAAAGTTTCCTTTTGTTCGGGAGATAATTTTTCGGTCATTGATGTTCGGACATAGCCCGGTGCAATAGCATTAACAAGTATATTTCTCGAAGCAACTTCCTTCGCCAGCGATTTGGTGAAGCCAATAACTCCCGCTTTCGATGCAGAATAGTTCGCCTGTCCCGCGTTGCCAATTTCTCCCACGATAGAACTGATGTTGATAATTCTGCCGTAACGTTGATTCATCATTGAGTGGAGTATCGCTTTTGTGCAAAGGAAAGTTCCTTTTAAGTTAGTGTTGATTACAGCGTCCCAATCTGATTCGGTCATTCTTAAAAGTAAGTTGTCGCGAGTTATTCCGGCATTATTTACCAAGATGTCTATTCTGCCAGATTCGTCCAGAACTTTCTGTGTTGCATTGTTAACTGACTCGGAAGAACTAACATCTACCTGAACTGTGCGAACTCGACTGCGATATTTTTCGTTTTCGATAAAGACTTCGTTCTCATCAGGTAATTTGTAATCCCAAGCCCAAACGAAAGCACCTTCGGCAAGGAAGCTTTCGACAATAGCCTTCCCAATTCCACGACAACCGCCCGTTACAACAACTACTTTATTTTCAAATCGCTTCATTTTCGTTTAAATAAAAATACAAAAATAAGTTTTTTATATCTTTTTAAAACTATTCAAATTTAAGTATGTCTTCCAATTTATCCAAACCTATTGTTTCGCAGTCGGGTACAGTTCTTTTAACCAAGCCTTGCAGAACATTTCCAGCGCCAAGTTCAATGAAACGTCGAACTCCATTTCTATGCATTTCGAGAATAGTTTGTGTCCAAAACACTGGGGAAGTAAGTTGATTTATCAGCGCAGTTTTAATTTCTTCCGCATTGGTTGTAGGTTTAGCCGATACATTTTGGTAGACGGGCACTTTTGCATCTTTGAATTCGATTTCCAAAATAGCCTTTTCGAGTTCATTTTTAGCGGGCTCCATTAAAGGGGAGTGGAATGCCCCGCTCACTACTAATTCTTTGACCAATTTAGCACCAGCTTTTTTAAATTCTTTCACATTTTGGCGAAGAAAATCGGCTGAACCCGAAACAACAAGCTGCCCGGGACAATTATAGTTTGCCGGAACAACTACTGCACCTACTGTATTTTGATTTAGCAACTTGCAAACGTTTTCAACTGCTTCATCGCTCGCACCAATGACTGCGAACATCATTCCCGGGGCATACTCGCCAGCTTTGTACATAAGTTCACCTCGAAGGGATACTAATCGCAATGCATCCTCGAATTTCAGAACTCCCGCCCAATATAGGGCTGCGTATTCTCCAACGGAGTGCCCCGCAACACAGTCGAATTCAAGTTTGTCTTTTAAAATTTCGTAAACTACAGCGCTATGAAGGAACAAAGCCGGCTGTGTATATTTTGTCTTTTTTAATTCTTCCAAAGGTCCGTTGAAACAAATTTGGCTTAATTTATAGCCTAAAATCTCGTCGGCAAGGTTAATTAACTCCTTTGCCTGGGGATAATCCTCGTATAAATCTTTCATCATTCCAACATATTGGGAGCCTTGTCCCGGAGCCAATAGCGCAGTTTTCATCTAGAAACTCCATCGCATATAGACAGCACCCCAAGTAAATCCAGCACCAAAGCTGGCGAGTATCAAGTTTTGACCTTTTTTAAGTTTCCCTTCTTCCCAATATTGAGAAAGGCAGGAAGGAATGGTTGCAGCAGTTGTATTTGCATACCTATCGATATTAACCATTACTTTATCCATTGGTAATCCCATACGGTTAGCAGTTGCAGAGATAATCCGCAAATTTGCTTGATGAGGTACAAGCCAATCTACATCTTTGTTGGTAAGATTGTTCCTTTGCATTATTTCGACGCTAACATCTGCCATGCGCACTACTGCTGCTTTGAAAACTGTTTGACCTTCCTGATGAATGTAATGTTCACGATTTTTAACNGTTTCGATGGAAGCGGGCTTGGCACTTCCCCCAGCTNCTTGGTAAAGATACTTTCCACCTTCGCCATCGATATGAAGTATATGGTCTATCAAGCCAAGCTCTGGGNCGTCCGACATTTCGATTAATGCAACTCCAGCCCCATCACCAAAAAGCACTGCTTGAGCACGGTCCTCGAAATCTNTTATAGCGCTCATTTTGTCGCCGCCGCAAAGAAGAACATTTCGAACTGCACCCGACTCAACCAACTTTGCTGCAGTTACAAGAGCAAAAAGAAATCCCGAGCAGGCAGCCGAAAGGTCGAAACCCCAAGCGTTGGGTATTCCAAGTTTGTGTTGAACAATAGCAGCAGTAGGAGGAAACATATGGTCGGGGGTAACCGTTGCAACGATGATGCAATCGATGTCTTCTAATTTAATACCTCTACGCTCGATACACATTTTCGCAGCAGGAACTATTAAATCCGAAGTTGCTCCGCTTTTTGCCAAACGGCGTTCTCGAATTCCAGTTCGTTCAATAATCCACTCGTCCGAAGTATCCAAATATTGCTCAAAATACGAGTTTGGATACACATCGGGAGGAAAATAATGTCCAATGGAAGTTATTGTTGCAGGCATTTTCCCTTATTGTTTGTTTTCAATAATCTGTGGGTTCAAAGCTCGTTCAATCTTTTTATTGATTTCTTTTCTTGCTTGCTCAATTGCCGTGTAAATCATATTTTTTATTGCAACAGGAGATGATTTACCATGCCCAATTATAACAATTCCATTTACACCAAGCAATGGAACACCACCATATTGTTGATAGTCCATATCTTTAAGCATATTTCTAAGGGCAGGCTTCAAAACAAGGACTTTTAAAGCATTTATTATACTTCTTCGGGAATAGTCTTTGACTTTGGTTTTGAAAAGTCCTAATACACTTTCGGCAAATTTTAACACAATATTGCCAATTAGCCCATCGCAAACGATGACATCGGCAGTGCCAAGCAAAACATCACGTCCTTCTACATTTCCGATGAAATTCAAAGATGATTCTTTTAAGATTTTGTATGTTGAAAGCAAAAGTTCGGAGCCTTTTGTTTCCTCTTCGCCTATATTAAGTAAGCCAACTTTGGGATTTTCGATGCCGAAAATGCTTTTGTAGTAGATCGAGCCCATCAAGGCAAATTCATATAAATACCTTGGCTTTACGTCTATGTTCGCGCCAACATCGAGCAAAAGAGTAGGGAATTTCCTCGTGGTTGGGAAAAAGGAACCAATCGTCGGTCGACTAACTCCTTCGATTCTTCCCAAAAGAATNGTTGCAGTCGAAAGCGTAGCCCCAGTATTTCCCGCCGAAACAAAAGCATCGACATAATTATCGGCAAGCAATTTGATTCCCTTGTAGAGCGAGGAATTCTTCTTCTTTTTGAGCACAGATGTCGGGTCGTCGTGCATTGTAACCACTTCTTCGGCGTGTACGATTGAGTAGTTGAGGTCCTTTGGGTTATAATTTTTTATGGCTTCTGTAATCTTTTTCTCATCGCCAACAAAAACGATTTCGAAGTCAACCAATCTGTTTTTGTCGTTGGCTGCAAGAATTGAACCATAAACTTCGTTAAGAGGGGCGAAATCGCCGCCCATTGCGTCAACTGCTATGCGATAGAATTTCTTCCGAAGAAATTCCATAAATCCTCAGAAAATAAAAACTCAAAATTAACAAAATTTTTACATTATAATTTTGCAATTATCTTTCTGCCATTATAGTATCCACATTCGGGGCAGGCTCGATGCGGTAGCCTTGGGGCTCCACATTGTGGACATTGGACATAAGTTGGGACTTCGGGTTTGTAGTGGGCTCTTCTTTTGTCCCTTCGCGAACTCGACATTCTTCGTTTTGGATTTGGCATTTTTTCTCTCCTTTTATGAATAATTAATTTTTATTTTTCAGCTTTTTTAAAGCAGACCAACGTTCATCGATTTCTTTATTTTTAGCATTTTTGGGCCTCTCGGCAGAAAACTGCGGGTAAATGTCTTCGAAACTTTTACCACGATAGTGCGGTGCAATTCTTTTCATTGGCAAATGTATGGCTAATTCCTGTCGAACATCTTCGGAAATATCAATATACTTGTCGTCTTCGTGAATTATATGCTCGGGCGTCTCTCGTAATTCCTCGCTTATCCCTTTCAGAGAAAAGTAAAGCTCGTTGTTGGCATAAAAGGAAGAGGAAATTTGTACGCTAATAGTTTCGGTATATTCTTCCAAGGAGAGGTCGCAAATCAAATGAGCTTCGCATTCGGCAATTCCTTCGACAGTATATCGCTTGCCAAGTATTCTAAGTTTCCCACGAAATCGAACATCACCGAAGAATTCGGGGAAAAATCCCTCGATTTCGCTAACAGGCGACGATATATCGATATCGTATTCCCCATCCTTAATGCCTTTAACCAAAATTTTTAGCATCGTTCGATTTCAATTTTAAAGAGTTACAAAATTAACTAAAACGAATAACCTAACCAAAGATTGAAATGGTTAAATTTTAAAAGCTTTCAAGTGGATGCCATATAAAAGATTAGGTAATTACTCAATTAATTTCACCATAGCATTTTCGGGGATGACACATAGGTTAGCCCCAAATATGGCCCCAAAGATGTCGATAATAATAGAATGTTTGGGAATTGTGTTTTGTTGTAAAGGCCAATAATTATTCGCCCCTACAAGATATTAAATTATTTGGTGACTTGACCGATAACTCTCGTTCGTGAACCTAACGGAATTAATTACGGAAAGACATCGGATGTTTGTGAAACATCCGATGTCTGAAAAACACTTGCGGGGGTGAACCTATGTGTTCGCCCCTTAAACCTGTGTTTCGTTTGAACGATTTGCCAGTTTCCCATAAAGAATAATTTCGGAAATGATAAGTTAACAATCTAAACTTGCTCGGGTGGAACATATCGGGTAATTGCCAAAATTTAAATTGCTATTAAGTGGTTACTATATAAAAGATTATTTTACCTTTTGTATCATTCTCAATTTTTGGTTCTAATTCGAAAAAATATTCGTATTATATTTGTGAAATTATTTCCAAATTATATTCAAAACATATCGGAATCCGAGGAAAAGAATTGCGATAGCGAGAATCAATTTAATTGTTTTTGCCGGTAGATACTTTTGCAGACGAGCCCCAACATACATTCCTATAAGCCCACCAATTCCAAAAAGTATTCCCAATTTCCAATCGGGTGCAATGCTCATCGTTGGATAAAATATAGCCAAAATTTGGTAGATGATAACACCAAAGACCGAGGTGATAAATGTTCCCATCAATGCTGGACCAGCAACAGTATAGACGGGAAGGTTGAAAAAAGTTACGTAAATTGGAGCCATAATCGCGCCGCCGCCGATGCCGTAAATTCCTCCTACTATTCCAACTATGCTGCTTATCAGGAAAATCAAGATGGTTTTGACATTGAATCTCTCACCAACAAATTCATATTCAAGTACATTTAAGTTAAATCTTAGGACTTTTGCCTTTGGCAATTTAGCTTTGGAATGCTCTGCACGAAGATTTTTAACAATCTCGTTAAATTTTTGTTCCGCTTCCAATGTTTTGGGCTTCTTTCGGGAAAGGATTTCTCGGAGAATTCTGAACCCAATGTAAAGCAGAACAAAACCAGCAAAACCCTTGAATGAACTTGGATTAGAAAGGTAATTGATTCGCACAAGTGCGCCAATAAGAACTCCGGGCAGTGTTCCGGCGATAACAATCCACGTGAGAGGCCAAACCATTCTGCCCTCGCGGATGTACCGATAGACCCCGCTGGGAATTGCCACAACATTGTAAAGCTGATTTGTGGCACTAACCGCAGGAGATGTGAAACCCAAAACGCTAACTTGAAATGGAAGTATAATAAATGCTCCACTTACACCACCAGTAGATGTAAATACTGATATTATGAAAGCAACAAGGGGCGGAATAAGTGGGTTTACTGTGATACCAGCAACTTCGAAATACATTTCACTCCCTCCGTTTATAAATTAAATAACTGTATGTTTGAAACACCAATGTGAATTTATCTTCCAATATTCTTTTGTATGTAGGATTTTCGATGAACCTTGTATACGAAGTGGCATTTTCTAAATTTCTTGTCAAAAGGTAACTATAATCATATTTTTGCAATAAAATGTATTTTGCGGTGTTTAATTCGGATACAAAACGCTCCTTCCATTCCTTTGGTGGGGGAAAGTCTGAAAGGACAAAAATCGAGAGTGGGAAGGCGGAGTGGTGCCCTTTCCCAACCATAATGTAAAGTTGAGTTGATTGACCTACAACCAAAAATGTGTCGTTTTCGCTTATTCTTTCGGCAAGGAACTTTGCTACTTCTTTTTGTTGTTTAAGTAAAACATTAAAGGACAGGGGATTTTCGAACAACTCGGCGTATTTTTGTTCATTTGCAAAGAAAAAATAGCTGGCAATAACATTTCGACCATAACGAGATAGAGGAGAAAGAAACAGAAAAAGGGCTAAAAACAAAGAAAAAGCCACCAGTTGAAGTTTGGGATGGAGAGATTTTGTCTCTCGATACAATTCTAAAATGCCAAAGGAAATGTAAATTGTTAGAATCGGCAAAAGTCTGTGATAGTTGTAAGGAACAAATTGGTGTTCGACAATAATTGAAAAAATCAGTGCAATCAAAGAAATCAGAAGGAAAAAATGGAACTCTCGTTCAAGTTCGTGAAAATTGTTAATCCTTTTCAAAGAAATCCAGAAACCATAGAATCCCAAAATTGAGAAGAACAAAGAAAGCAATGTTCCAAAAGTGTATGATAAGTTATTCAAATATTCTTTTATCGAAAAGAAATCTGCTCCCAACACATTTTGGTAATATTTTAGAAATTGAACAATGTAAAGAAAATACTTTAAGGTTCCTTCTTGTAATAGAATAAGTATAAATTGTGAAATCGAAACAAGGACGAAAGGCACGAGCAGATATATGTAATACTTTGCATCGTAGATTTTCCGTTTAAAAAGTAAATAACCAACAGGAAGGAGCATTATTCCAAAGGTGTATTTGATGGAAAAAATGATACCAAGCAGGATTCCTAATAGTATTGTATTGAAAGGCGAAGTTTCTTTTTTGAAAAGTAAGTAACAAATCAAAAAGAACAATGGAATGAAAAAAGTTTCTAATTGCACAATGAAGTTATAATTTAGAGAAACCAAATAAAAGAGCATTGGAATTGGAGAGATATACCCAAGCCATTTATTGTTTGTAACCGAAAAGACTATTTTTTGTAGAAGTAAAGCAGAGATAAATAGTAGAACAAGGTTAAAAATTTGATATAGCATTGAATTAAACCCAAAGAGAAGATAAAGCAAGAAAAAGAAATAGTAAACAAACGGTGGTTTAATATCAATGAAATCAATATAAAGTTTTCCGCCTTCGGCAATTGTTTTGCCACCAAGAAGGAAGATTGAATAATCTAAACCCAAAGGCAAAAAAAGTAGAGGTAGGATTATGACAAAATAAATAAAAAAGAAAATGTATTCAGTTTTTATTTTCATTTTTAAAAAAAGCAAAATTAAAAAATTTAATTAAACTTTTTGGAAATTAGTTTGTCAAATGAATGAATTTAGATTGTTATATTTGAAAAGAAAATGATTGAATTGGCAATAAATTTGAAAACTGATAGAGAGATAATCGAGGAATATTCGAAAGGGAACATTGAACAAGCCACTAACGAGTTTGTTCGGCGATATAAAAATTTTATTTATCTTGTTGCATATCGATATGTTCGGAATTATGATGATGCCGAAGACATCACACAAGAAGTTTTTATTGATGCTTTGCGAAAGTTGAAAGATTTTCGGCAGGAAAGTTCATTGAAAACTTGGTTGTATCGGATTACTGTTAACAAGGCAAAGAATCTGCTTCGAAGACGGAATTTGATTTCATTTATTAGTTTTTCTCGACCTGAAGAAGACAACGATTTAGATTTTCCCGACCATACGCAATCGAATAAATTGGAGAATAAGGAATTGGAGGAAAAGTTTTTGGAAGTGCTTGCATCTTTGCCCGAAAAACAACGGGAAGTATTTTCGTTGCGTTATTTCGAGGATTTAAGTTTCAATGAAATTTCGGAAATGCTTGGAACTTCGGTGGGTGGTTTGAAAGCCAACTACTTCCACGCAGTTCGTAAAATTGCAAGTGAAATGAAAAAATATTTGGAGGAATAAATGGAAGGTAAGCAATTGACTCGAAAGGAAATGGAAGAATTATTGCCCGATTACATTTTTAAACGGCTGTCGAAAGACGAAACCGAAGCATTCGAGCAAAATCTTCCCAATTTCCCCGACCTCGTCGAGGAAATCGAGGAGGTGCGAAAAGTCTTTTGGAAATTAGAACAAATGGATATCGACGGGTTTCTGGAACGGAAAACAAGGAATATTCCAGTTAAAGTTTCTAACAAGTTGGCAAGGAAGAAATCTCCTTTGGAAATTTTATCGCATAAAGGTTTTGTTACAGCAGTTGCGGGCTTGGGCGTTATCATCATTGCTCTTTCTCTTTTCCTTTCAAAAGGTTATAGAAACGAAATTAAACCCGATAGGAACATTAACGGTTCAGTAAGTGAGATGAAAATCGAGCGGGCACCCTTGATTTCGCCCGAAATTCCAGATTCTGTCATCGAGACTTCATCAGCACTTTACGGATTTGATTTTCCAGTTGTAGATGAATTAGCTTACTCAATGGATAATAACGTAGCAGAAGACTTAACAGAGATAGTCAACGAAGATTTGGTGAAATTAGTTGACCAGAAGAACATTAGTCATCTTACATTTGAAAAGCAAACTGAATTGGAGTTAATGAAAAATCTTGACCAAATAGATGAAAATGATTTTCAACAATTAATAGAGGAGTTAAAAAATGTTAAGATCTAGTTTGAAATCGCTTTTGGTTCTTTTGTGCGCCGCGCTTTTCAGTTTTTCGAGCCTTAAATCTCAGCCTGCATTCCGTGCACAAGAACGATTGGGTGAATTCAAAAAGATGCGTTTGCTCGAAATACTTGACCTCGACGAGAACACTTCTGCAAAGTTTTTGGCAAAGTATAACGCAGCGGAAAAAGCAATACAAGAAAAGCACAAGGAAGTCCAAGATGCTTTGCTCGACTTGGAATATCAGCTTCGCAAAAAGGCAAGCAAAGATGAAATTTCGAAGCAGTCCCAGAAGTTAATGGATGCCCAAAAGGCACTTGCAAATACGATGTTTGAGCAGCAAAAAGAGATTAAATCGGTATTAAATGAAGAGCAATTCGCCCGATACCTAATTTTTGAACACCGATTCCGCGAGAGATTACAGAAGGCTATTATCGAGCGAGCTAAGGGGAAAGGTAATAAAAATGGAATGGACAGACGAAAAGGCAAATTCGGTCCACCAGATGATGGTTTCGGACCGCCCGATGGCGATTTCGACGGCGGGAATGTAAAATAATCGTTCTTTCAATTAGATAATTTCACGGAGATTTAATGAAGGGACAGATTTGAATGTCCCTGCTTTTTTTATTAGACAATTGCTCAAGACAAAACACACGATATTTTAATTTCTTGGAGGGTCAATTCATAAGTTGCCCCAACAAAACAAAACATATTGTTCGATTATTTCCACGACATCATCACTATCGTAGGGTCAGACCATTGTGTCTGCCCCAGAATACAAGAACAGGTGGTGAACAAATAGATTCGTCCCTGCAAGTGTTTTTCAGACATCAGATGTTTTAAAAAACTTCCGATGTCTTTTTGTAATGAATTCCGTTAGGGTTACAAGCGAGGGTTTTCGGTCAAACCATCGAATAATTAATATCTTGTAGGGGCGAATAATTATTCGCCCCTAGCTATGTGTCTTTGATGAAACGGATTAAGTAATCATCTTTTTAGTAATTCAGTTAATTATTAAAGAAATTGGGAATTTAATCTAAGTGGGATTTCTTTTCAATATCCAAGATTTTTTAGAGATGCTAAAAATTCCCTTGGGTCAATTTGTTTAAAAGTTCCGAAAGTATTTTTGCGTGTTCTTTGCGATTGTATTTTTGAATTTCGTACCAATTTGGTTGAAAATTAGTGTTGTTCTCCCAAGCCTTAAAGAGTTCCAAAAAGTTCTGTGCTATTTTCTCTGGTTCGCTTTGGTGAGCAACTAAGCCCGATTTTGTTTCGGCAATAATTTTTGCAACGGCACCGTTGGTAGGTGCAATAGCAAGCACAGGTCGCCTAGTTCCTAAATATTCAAATACTTTGCCCGGAACGATTTCTTCGCTTTCTTTCGATTCGTCCACGATAAGCAGCAAAGCATCGGAAGTCAAAAGATGTTCAAGGCTTTTGCTATGGGGTAGGTATCCAATTATTTCAATTCTGTCTTTGATTTTTGTTTTTTCTATCATCTCGTAAATTTCGTTTCCAAATCTTCCGATGAGTTTAATTTTAATCTTTTCGGGATTGAGCAGATTTTGGGAAATCAACCATTCCAGAGCAACGAAAAGGCTTTGCGGATTTCGCCTTCCATACATCGAGCCTGTATATGTTAATGTGAAAATCGGGTTCAGACGATACTCAATGTTTGGGAAATCCGCAGGGTCGAATCCATTTGGAATATGAATGAACTTTTCGCGAGGAAGTTGAGGATATTTGCTTAAAGCATCTTTTGCGATGCCCTCCCAAGCTACTTCCACTAAGTCTGCTTCCGCAAAAACCGAAAATTCCAAATGCTTATCGATTTTTGCGGGTAGAAACCATCTTTGGGGCGCCGAGATGAATCCTGTCCAAGGGTCTCGGAATCCAGCAATCCACGGGATTCTCATTTTTCGTTTTGTGTATCGAGCGATTAAGGAGCAAGTGTAGGGTGGCGACGAGCTATAAATTGCATCGATTTCGTATTGCCTGCAAATCTGAATGGCTTTGGACTTAGCAGTCAGTAGCCAACCAACTCGAGCATCGGGTATGAAAAAAGTAGCACGAATGAATTCTGCGACTTTTTCTTTGAAGGACAATTTTTGGTCTTCTTTTTTAATTACATTTACATCGATTGCAACATTTTTGGGTTTTCCCGTGAATATTCGATATAAATCGTATGGTTCGAAAATTTTAGTTCGAAAAACCTTTACTTTTTCGGGAATTTCATCGAGCAAAGAATAATCGACAGCAGGGAATGTTCCGTTTTCGACTGTTAGAACGAAAGGTTCCCATCCGAACTCAGCGAGATATTTGGTGTATTTCAAAACTCTTTGAACACCGGGACCACCCGAAGGCGGAAAGTAGTAGGCAATAATTAGCACTCGCTTCATTGCTCGTTCTCTTCTCGATTCAGATATTCGTATGCATTGTGAATTTTGCCGTTCATATAAATTTCGGGAACTACTATGTTGCAAGTAACATAACGCAGACGGACACCGGCTTCGAGGAACATTTCGGTGGTTCGTTTGTGCTGTTCAGCCCATTTGCCGTCGGTGTGTTTGTCGTAGAAGTCCTGACCATTTCGGTGAACGATAACTTCCGAAATACCAGTTTGAATAATTGCACGGGCACAGTCGGCGCAAGGAAGCCAAGGGACATAGATTTTGCATCCTTTCAATTGTGTTCCGCGCCGAGCGGCGTTATAAATAGCGTTTCGTTCGGCATGCTCAATCCAGTAGTACTTTTCTCCGTTTTCCCTGCTAATCCTTTTGCCGTCTTTGTCGACTTCGATGTTGCGCGGAAGGGAATTGTAGCCAGTCGAAACAAGCACATTGTCTTCGTCGGTAATTACCGCACCGACGTGGGTCATATCATCTCGGCTACGCATTCCAACAAGATAGCAGAGCGTGATGTAAAGTTGGTCCCAGTCTGGTCTTTTCATAGTTAAGTATATTTAAATTTCAAAATTACAAAGAAAATTATCTATTAAAGGTATTTTAAAATGGATTAAGGTAATTACTTGATTTATTCCAACTCGGGATTTTCGGGGCAGACGCATAGAACTGCCTATAAAATGTTGATGTTGATAGAATGGTTGGGAATTGTGTTTTTGTAGGGGCGATTAATTATTCGCCTCTACGAGATATTAAATTATTTGAAAGCATAACCGAAAACCCTCGTTTGCGACCTTAACGAAGTTCAATACCAAAAGACATCGGTTGTTTTTGAAACATCCGACTTCCGAAAAAGTTACAAATGCTTACAGGGGCTAACCTGAATGTTCGCTTCTTATCCCTATGGGTATGCTAACAATGCTAAAACCTCTGACGATAAGTTTTGTAGGGTATTTATGTTTTTAGTGGCAATTTATAAATTGCCCCAACAATAGAATAAATTATGATAAATTTTAAGTTCAAAAATAGGGTGGATTTAAAGTGTTTACCTTAATTAAATAGTAAGATGATATTTTGTTTGGAACTGGTTAAGAGTTTGGGATAAAGGGTTGTCTTTAAATAAGATGAACTTTGTTTCGTTTATTAATTTTTATAAATTTTTTTATTAATAATGCTTTAATTTATGATAAGTTTGTTCGAAAAAATTTCTTATAAAAATTCAGAAGTCATAACCAAAGCTTATTCGACAAGTTTTTCAATAGGAATACTATTTTTGAACAAAGAGTTGAGAAAACATATTTACGCAATTTATGGCTTGGTTCGTATTGCAGACGAAATCGTGGATACAATGCATAATATCGAGCAGAGAACTTATCTTGAAAAATTTCGAGAACAAACTTTTGAAGATATAAAAAATGGATTTTCGACTAATCCTGTAGTTAATGCTTTTAGAATTACAGCCCAAAAGTTCAATATTGGTGAGGATTTGATAGAACCGTTTTTCGATAGTATGTTTATGGATTTATATAAGAGGAAATACAACGAAATCGAATATAGAAATTACATTTATGGGAGTGCAGAAGTAGTTGGATTGATGTGCTTGAAGGTTTTTGTTAATGGAGATGAAAGTTTGTACAAGGAACTAAAGCCCTATGCACAGGCGCTGGGTTCTGCTTTTCAAAAAGTTAATTTTTTGCGTGATGTTAAAAATGATTTTGAGGTTCTAAATCGTACTTATTTCCCCGATGTCGATTTCGCGAATTTGACCGAAAACGATAGAGCAAAGATTATCGAGGATATAGAAAAAGATTTCCAGACAGCGTTGATTGGTATAAGAAAACTTCCCAAAAGTTCGAAACTTGGTGTACTTGTTGCTTACGAATATTACAGAAAATTGCTCGAAAAAATCAGAAAATTACCAGCAGAGGAAGTTCTGAAGAAAAGGATTAGGATTAACAACTTTATAAAGTTCATTTTACTTTTCAAAGTGATATTGAAAAAATTTTTCAATAAATATTGAATTTTGTTATATGGATGTCTTATTAAGTTTCCTTGTATTTGTTTGTTCTTATTTCGCAATGGAATTTGTTGCTTGGTTTACGCATAAATATATTATGCACGGTTTTCTTTGGATTTTGCACAAAGACCATCACACCAACGAAAACAAAGGATTTATTCAGAAAAACGATACATTCTTTTTGATTTTTGCCCTTCCCGGTGCATTTTTAACGATTTGGGGGGCTTTACATACTTTTAATCTTCTTTTTTGGGCAGGCTTGGGAATTACTTTTTATGGATTGACCTATTTTCTTCTTCACGAAGTTTACATCCATCGTCGTTTCAATTGGCTGAAAAATATAGACCATCCTTATTTTGTTGCCTTACGCAAAGCCCATAGAGTTCACCATAAATACATTCAAAAAACTCCTGGCGAGAACTTCGGACTTCTCCTTTTCCCTTTAAAGTATTATGTTGAAGCGAAAAAAACTATTAAATGAGCAATCTCTACTATTTGTTCATTTTAGCTTGTTCGGTATTTTTCCCTTTAGTTTTGTCGTTTTATCCCAAAAATCCATTTTACAAGAATTTTAAATATGTTTTCCTTTCGATAGTATTTGTGTTGGTGGTGTTCATACCTTGGGATGTGTTTTTTACTCTGAATAAAGTCTGGGGCTTCAATTCTGATTATGTTTTGGGTATATATCTGCTTTCGCTTCCATTGGAAGAGTGGCTTTTTTTCGTAGTGGTTAATTTTTCTACTCTTTTCATCTTTCATTTAATAGAAATAAATTTAAAAGTTGGAATGGCGTTAAAGTTAGCTTCGGAAGCATTTTTCTATTTTGCAATTTTAATTCTTTTCTTTTGCCTTATCATTTCCGTTCCCGAAAAGTCTTATACTTTCACTGCAAGTCTTGTTGGGATTTTACTTGCATTAATTGTAAAAGTGTCAAGATTGGGGCCTTTTCGGGTATACTTTTTAATTTCTTATCTAATTTCGCTTGTACCATTTTTCATTGTTAATGGGGCATTGACGGGGCTTTGGTCGTCTGAACCTGTTGTCCTTTATGATGATACAAAAAATCTTTCGATTAGATTTTTCTCAATACCACTCGATGATTTAATTTATAATTTCGATATGATTTTGCTTGCTTCTTTTACTTATTTCGTCTCTAAAAATTCTAAATCGGACCAATTTGTCGAGAAGTATGAGCAAAGATAAAGTTGCAATCTTTTGGTTTCGCAGAGATTTAAGATGGGAAGACAACACGGGGCTGTATTATTCCCTTAATTCAAACTTCCCAGTTATACCAATTTTTATTTTCGATAAGAATATCTTAAGCGAAATTGCAACGCCACCAAAGGATAGAAGAGTGCAGTTTATTTATGAACGTTTGGTTGAAATTCACAATCACTTCCAACGAAATTTTGGCTCGGGAATTCTCGTTTTCCATTCCACTCCGATTGAAGTTTTTCGAGAGTTAATAGATAATTTTGAAATAACAGGAGTTTATTTCAACAGGGATTACGAACCATCGGCAAACCAAAGAGACGAAGGTGTAATGAAATTTTTGAAAGAAAATAATATTAAGTGTTTTGATTTTAAAGATATAGTTGTTTTTGAACCACAAGAAATCTTAACACCATCGGGAGCCCCTTATAAAGTTTATACACCATATTCGAAAGAATGGAAAAGGAATTTCGACCCTCAAAAGATTCGTTTAAATCCATCTGAACAGCTTCTGAATAGACTTTATAAATTTCAAACCCCACCGAAAATAATTTCATATAATGAATTGGGTTTTCTTTACGAGGGTAGTTTAGGCTTTCCCCATCCAAATTTGGATGAGGTTACATTGATTAATTACCATAAGACACGAGATTTCCCTTACATCGAAAAAGGAACTACTCGTTTAAGTTTGCATTTAAGATTTGGAACTTTAAGCGTTAGGAAAATTGCTTTATTAGCCAAGCAATACAACGAAAAGCTTTTGAATGAATTAATTTGGAGGGAATTTTACCAATCGGTGCTTTTTCATTTTCCTTGGATGGTTTCGAAAAATTTTAACTCGAAGTTCGACATAGTCGAATGGAACTTCGACGAGAAAGCATTTGAGAAATGGAAATTGGGCGAAACTGGGTTTCCGCTGGTGGATGCTGGAATGAGAGAATTGAACGAAACGGGCTATATGCACAATAGGGTTCGTATGGTAGTTGCAAACTTTTTAACAAAAATTTTGATGATGGATTGGCGATTAGGGGAAGCATATTTTAGGGAGAAACTCTTGGATTACGAAATGGCATCGAATGTAGGCAACTGGCAATGGGCTGCTGGAACAGGAGTCGACGCTGCTCCTTATTTTCGCATTTTCAATCCCGAACTTCAACGGAAAAAATTCGACCCCGAGGGTGAGTACATAAAAAGATGGGTTCCCGAAGCAATTTCGGGCAAATATCTCCCTCCAATGGTAGATTTCGAAGAGCGAAGAAAGAAATATTTAGAGATGATGAAAAATCTAAAAATGCAGGAGTGAAAATATGAGGCAGTTGAATAAAATTTATAGAGAACAAATTGTTGTTTCCAACATCGAAACTGTTTGGAAATTCTTTTCAGACCCAAGAAATTTAAGTAAAATCACCCCAGAGTACTTAAATTTCCGAATTTTAACCAAGGATTTGCCTTCGGAAATTTTTCATGGCTTAATAATTGAATATAAAGTTTCGCCTTTTTTGAATATCGATTTCCATTGGATTACAGAAATCACTGCTTTGAAAAAGAACGAATACTTCATCGATGAGCAAAGATTTGGTCCCTATAAGTTTTGGCACCATCTTCATACTTTCGAGGTGGTGGACGAGAATAGGGTGAAAATTGTGGATTTAGTTCATTATTTGCTTCCGCTGGGTATCGCTGGTAGATTGATGAATTCAGTGATGATTCGTCGACGGCTGAATCATATTTTTGATTATCGTGCAAAAGTAATCGCAAACCTTTTTAATCAATTCTGAGAAGTTGACTTACATTAATTGAGACCAAATTTGAATAAGTGTTTTGAACTCCTCATTCAGTGCTATGCATAAATTGAATTAATTGCCCTATTCAAGGGTAAACACCAGGGGACAGGGCTTGAACACACAGGTTCGACTCTACAAGACTTTGTCATTTTTTCAGACATCGGATGTTTTGCAAACATCCGATGTCTTTTTGAAAAGAACTCCGTTACACTTAGGAAAGAGTGTTTTCGTTCAAGCCACCTAATAGTTCGATATCTTGTAGGGGCGAATAATTATCTGCCCCTACAACAAAACACAATTTCCAACCATTGCATTATGATTACCATCACAATCGTAGGGGAAAAGCTCTGTGTCTGCCCCGAAATTACAGGCGGAATGGTTTAAATTTAAAGCATTTTAAGTTTTCAATTTTAAATAGTTTGCTTGGAGTATCTTTCTACTCTTTCGGTTACGAGTTTTGAACTAATTATTCCCATAGGTAGCCCGGCTCCCGGAACTGTTGAAGCTCCAACGTAAAAGACGTTACTAAACTCCTCGTCAAAATTTTTGGGTCTCAATCCGCCAATTTGTCGAAAATTATGTGCCAATCCTAAACCGGAACCTTTGAAAAGATTAAACTTATTTTGCCAATCAATGGGGGTAAAAACGGTTTTCGAGATGATATCGGGTTCTATATCTTTGCCTATTCTCTTCGAAAAGTCCTTTATGATGCTATCGACAATTTTGTCCTTGTCGGACCAGTCTTGTTTGAAAAGCAAGTTTGGGACAGGGCAGACAAAAAACAAGGCTTCGCAACCTTCGGGAGCGCATTCAGGATTTGAACGAGAAATTACATTAACATAATAATATGGTTTTTCGAGTTGTAAGTCGCTGGTTAAAATGTTTTTTGAATATTCTTCGTAATTCGAGCCAAGGAAATAATTATGATGGTGGACGTTGGGCAATTTTGTTTTTAAACCAAGGTAGAGTGTTAGATAACCCATTGTCCAGGCCATTTTGGCAAGGTTTTCTTCGGAATATTTTTTTCTTTTGAAAACTTTGCTGCGGAAAACCGCTGCATCGGCATTTACAACAAAAATATCACCATTCCAAACCCGATTGTCTTTATCGACAACACTTTGCAATTTGCCATTATTCGGCAGGAAGTCCACAATTTCCACATTGTAGTTAATTTTAACTCCTCTATTAATTAATTCCGAAACGAAACCTTCGACAATTTTATACATTCCACCTTTGACATTGTAATACCCGTCGTGTTGGAATTCGGTGTAGGACAGAAGAGTATATACAGCCATAGTGTCGAAAGGTGTGCGCCCCAGAAAGAAAGCAACCAGCGAAAGAATTTGCCGAACTTCTTTCGACGAGAAGTTCAGGCTGACTTCCTGCCAGAAATTTCTGAACAAAAGGGGCAGGTGAACGGGATTAACTTTCATCAAGGCAAGTATGTAATCTAAAATCGAATCGAAGTTGCGTTTGATAACAATGTCGACCGTGTCGTTGAATACCCGACTTGCTTTTTTAAGATAGTTCCGCATTTTCTGTTCAAAGTCGGGTTCGAATTTTTCGAATTCCTGAGCAAGTTGTTTTGGGTCTTTGTAAATTTGAAAGAATTTGGGATTCCCAGAAAAGTTAACTGCGTAAAGCGGGTCGAGTTCGACAATGTCGAAAGGTAGCTTAATTCCGCAATCCCGAGCGAGTTCCTGGAATTCGCAGGACATACTGAAGAAACTTGGTCCAGTGTCGTAGGTAAAGCCATCCATTTTAATTTGATTTAATCGACCCCCAGCTTGGGCGTTCTTCTCGAGGATTTCAACTTCGTAGCCCCTTTGCGAAAGGCGGAGTGCTGTCGATAGCCCTCCAATTCCAGAACCTATGATTATTACCTTTTGTTTCATTGTTACCTAATTTTTGTGGATAATAAAGGGTATAATTCATTCTTGACCCAATGAAAATTGGGTTCGATTTTCAATGCCTTGTCAAAATATAATTTTGCATTGTTGTAATCGTTGATTTCCAAATAAATTTTACCAATAGTTGCAAGTAGATGAAGTAAGTTCCAGTCTTTATTTATTTCATTGCGTTTGGAGTTGTAAAATTTTAGAGCTTTCAGAAAGTACTTAATAGCTTCCTTTTTTGAGCCACCAAAAATAGCAGGCTTGTAGTATTCTGCATTTCCAAGTTGAATATATGCAAAGTAGTTTGAACTGTCGAATTTAATGGATTGGTAAGCATATTCAATACTTTTTGAACCAATAAATGGGGCTTTGTAGGGGCTAATTCCAATTTCGTAGCCAATGAAGGCTGACTTGTAAGCATAAATCACGGAGAGTTTATACTTTTTCTGCTCAAGTTTGGTGATAAGCTCGTTTCCAAGTTGCAAATATTTCTTTGCAATGTCTTTCTTTTTGTGTCCTAAACACCATCCAACGAAGCCATAGCAATAGTTCAACTGCTCTAAGATTGTTTCATTGCTTTTATCTGGTATTTTATTGATTTTATCAATCACTTCTTGCCATAATTCCATTTTGTTCGAAATATATGCATAATAAATTTCTTCTTTGAATGAAGCAAAAGAAACAAAGCTCTGTAAAATGAATACTAAAAAAAGTATAAGTTTCTTCCTTTCCATATTTGTTTTTTAGTGATTTTGTTTATAAAAGATTTATAGATGAAAACCCCAATAAAAAATTGTTGTATTGGAGATAGAAGCAGATTAGAGATTAAACTTTTACCAATGGTTAACGAGATAAAAGCCCTTGTTAAAAAAAATTGAAAAATCCACAAGTTGAGTAATTCGTAGTTCTTCGTTAAAATAAATGATACGAAACCAAATGTGGTGATAAGCCAAAACACAATAGCGGTAAGGAAATTATTACCAAGAATTTTGACAATATTTTTAGAGAAGCCAATGATGGCATCTTTTAAATTATCGTACATTCGGCATTTAATATCAGACAAGCCTGTTAGGCATAGCACTCGCAATTGATTTTTTTTGAAGTATCGGGCAATATCAATGTCTTCGACAAAACTGCTTTTAAATACTTTATGAGGTTGTATCTTTCGATAAGTATCCGTTTCGAAAAACATACATTGTCCATTTGCTGCAGAAATCGATGGATACTTTGTTTTTGAAACTAAAGCAAGAGGAAGTAGGGAAAGCAAAATGTAGTAAACAGTTGTAACTGTTATTTTCTCGCCAAAAGATAATGTAATAGGTTCAGGGAAGCAGGAAATTAGTGCATACTTTTCTTTCTTTGCAAGAGAAACAATTTTAAAAACAAAATCATTGTGAATTGTTACATCGGCATCGAGAAACAAAAGGTAGTCGCCTTTGGCGTGTTGAGCCAGAGTGTGGCAAGCATAATTTTTGCCTTTCCAATCACTTGGCAAGATTTGGGCTTCTAAAAGTTTGATTCTGCTATCGTTCGACTGAAAGGATGCAACAATGTCTTTGGTTCTATCATTCGAGTTGTCATCGTAAACTATAATTTCGATGTTTGTGTAGTTCTGGGAAATTATTGCTTTCAATGTTTTTGGGATATTCTTTTCCTCGTTCCTTGCGGGAATTAAAATTGAAACAAATGGATTGTTATCTTTCGGAACGTTTTTTGATGCTGATGCGACAAAGAATTTAAGATACAGGTAATTAACTAATGCAATTATCAATTGAATTGTTGAAAATGAAATTATTAGGAAAGACAATAAATCCATATTAAACGTGAATCAATTTTTGGATAGAAATTGAATTTTTCAAAAAGTTGTTGTATTTGGTTTCAATTTCATCAATTGTTGTCTTTTCCATAAGATTTTCGAGAAAATAAATAAATAGACTTGGCTTTTTATGATTTAAGTAATCAATTAAATTTACTTGAAAAACGAGGTTCACAGGGTTTTGTATGTTCGAAAGGATTCTCTTTAAACCACTGCGAAAAACAATATGGTCATTGTATTGAGATTCTATCTGACCTTGTGGAAAGAAGAGCACTAGGTTCGTTTTATCTTTAAGTAATTCAATTGTATAATCCAGCGATTCAAACACGCTTTTAGAATTTTGTTTAATAGAAAATCCACCAGTATATTGAAAATACCAATATTTTTTCAACTGATGCTCGAGCATAAGAAAATGGAACTTATGTTTGAAGATTTTGGTATTTAAATATTTCGACCAGAATCCATCCCACCAGCTGATATGATTAGAAAGGAGGAGAATGGGCAGATTGGTTAAATTATATTCACCAAGTATTTGAACACTATGGAAATTTTTCCTAATCAATCGGAATGTGTAAAATTCAAAAAACTTTTCGATAAAAAAATTGTGTTTTGGTTTAATCATTACCTATTCCAGCAATCGCCAGTATTAGATGAAATAAAAATTGGACAATGAACAGAAACGAAGCAAATCTGTTTTTGGTGTTGATTTTGAAGTAACTAAAAGCAGAATGAATAATTATTGCAAGAAAAAACCAAGCGATGTAATTTTGCAAGGGTGGTTCGTTGTTTTCAAAATACCACATATTGAGCTTTGGGGCGTTAAACTCGAGCAAGATGTCGTAAATAACCATCAAAATCGATGGAAGCAAAACTTTAAATATGGGCTTAAGTTTCGAATCAAAGAAAATCGAAGATGTTGAATAGGCGACGAATAACCAATTTAGCCCAATTATCAACGGAGTTGAGAAAACTTTGAATCCCAAAGAATTCCCATAGTGATACTTTCCGAAAGGAATACCATAGTTGACACCTATTATTTCTATTGCGAGAGAAAAGAAATATATTACAGAAAAAATTATGAGACTTTTGGTTAGATTTGGACGAAAAGAATGAAAGAAAAAAGCTCCGAAAAAAGTTAACAAAAGAACAAAAGAAATTGTTTTTGCAAACAATTGGTAAGTGGTAGGATTGGAAAGACCAAAGATTCCAACAATGTATAAAATTATGTAAACCACAAGAAGCGGCTTAAAAACTTTGCTACGCAAATTTGAAATTTCTAATTGCATATTTATATTTTTAAAAATTTAAGTTAACAAAATTTTAAAAATAGTTAATCGGATGCTTCTATTCAAAAGGGTTTGTGTGGTTAAAAGGTATTTTAAGTAAAAATTTTTTTAAAAGGGACTTACTCAATTTATTTCATTAAAGCATTGTTTCAGCAAACATATGGCTCTGCCTCTAAAATGGTAATGAGGATGCAACTATGTTTGGGAATTGTGTTTTGTTATGTAGGGGCGAATAATTATTCGCCCCTACGAGATATTAAATTATTTGAAAGCATAACCGAAAACCCTCGTTTTCGACCTTAACGAAGTTCATTACCAAAAAGACATCGGATGTTTTTGAAACATCCGATGTCTAAAAAAGTTACAAATTCTCTCAGCAGCACACCCGGAGGGATTCGAACCCCCGACCCTCTGAACCGGAATCAGATGCTCTATCCAGCTGAGCTACGGGTGCACCGAAAAAGAAATTTTGCACACCCGGAGGGACTCGAACCCCCAACCTTCTGATCCGTAGTCAGAAGCTCTATCCAATTGAGCTACGGGTGCACACCAAATGCAAAATTAATAAATTATTTTGAATTATGAATATACTTATTAAATGCTTAGAACAAACTGCATTTGTCGAGTTTCATTTCGCAGCGGTTGTAGAAAATTGGTATTTGTAAGGCACGAGCTGCGATTTCGACAATAAATGTTCTAAGGCGAGGGCTATCGGCACTCAAAAGATGAACTTGTGGAACTNGCCCGCAAGCAAATTGACGGAAGGAAGTGATTACTGGCAGTTGCATATAAATTGCTAAACGCGAAAAGCCAATATCGAGAGGCTGAAGCATCCACTTGGCTATCCATCCGTTAACCAATGGATACGGGTCGCTTTTCAGCATATGGAACTTTTCGAAACGTGCTTGAAAGGCGTTCGATAGACCTTCGATTCTAATTTTGGGCTTGTTGTCGAGTCGCTCACGCAAGCGTCGGCAGAAGTAATCGGGCGAACTTTTCAAAATCTCGTGGAAGAATTTATCGTTTGTAATTTTTAGATAACGGGATAGATTGTGGTTATTGCAAATTTCATAAGCGTGGATGGCATCGTTGATTAGCTTCGTATTTATTGGGGCGCGGGAAAGGCAGCATTGCACTTCTTTATCGCGGTATGTACGGTGGTAAAACAGACGAACAGCTGAATTGGGATATACAGACTGAACTGCTTCTTCTATGTGTATAGAACCATTCGACATAAAGGTTGGAACGTCTATGCCCCTACGGCGCATTCTTACCAGAAGCATAAACCAAGTATCGAAATCATCGGCCTCGGACAATTCGAAACCAAGGACAATATTTGAAAGGGCATCAATAGCCATAGCAGCAAACATCGTATGGTCGGGCTTATCGGATGTCGCCGCCGAGAAAGTCCTTCCAACCAAGTATGCTAATCGAACGTTGTGCTTTGGTGAACATAAATCCAAATATTCTTCCCAATCGGGACAACCTTCGAGAAATTCTCTGACTTTTTTGTTTATTCTTAATGGAGAACTGTGGTAAATATCGACGAGGTCTCGAAAAGTTTTACCGCTAAGATAGGCTTCGGTTAAACTGCCTATGTCGGGTCGAACAATTTCGGCTTTTTCTATCACCCAAGTTCGTCCACAGTTTCGACATCGGTAGCGCCGATTTCCCGTTGAAGTTTTCCCGTGGCGGATTACTTTGTTGCTTCGGCAATATATGCAAGTTCTATTTTCATTATGTTTCATAATTACTTACATTTAAAAAATCAAAATTACTAAACAACATCAATTTTACAAAATTTATTTTTTATCTTTTAAAAGTTTTAATTATTTTTCATTTTTATCCAAACTTTTTTGTTTAGTTGTTAGATTTAGTAAGTAAGTTTTTTGAGTTGCCTTATATGGTTTAAACAATGTCAAGGTGTTTTAACAAAGTTATTTTAATTGGGTTTGTTGCATCCGAACCTGATTTCAGGAAAGCGAGCAATGGAACTTCGATATTGACTTTTCGGATTGCCCTTTCGGAGTCGTTCAAAACATCGGATGGGCGGATTGTCGACCGAGATGATTGGTTTACGATTGTTGCATGGCGAAATCTTGCGATGTTTCGAATAAGATTTTTAAAAAAGGCTCGAAAGTGTTTGTCGAAGGAGTTTTGCGAAGTCGAACTATTCAGTTTCGCAGTGGCGAGAAAGTTCAAAAAGTTGAAGTTGTTGCCGAAAATATTATCCTTTTGGATGGGAAGAAAACCAACAAAGGTAAAGAAAAGGAACCGCTCGATATTTGGAACATTGGAGATGACATTGAGTTATCCAACTTTTTGGACGAAGCGGATTGAATCAATCTGGGTAAATGGGGAGTTTTGTAACTTTTGCATTGTCTTTGCAATCCGCCAACAATTCGCCCACAGTTTTATTTTTATTTGGGAAGACCATTTTCGGTGCAATTTCGTTTGCTGGGAGAAGGACAAACTTTCGATTTTCGGCTTGTGGATGGGGAACAGAGAGAGTTTCGGAGCGTATTTGATGTTTGCCATAAAGTATAATGTCGAGGTCAATTTCTCGTTCGTGCCAGCGTGGTCTTTCTTTTCTGCCCAATTCCTTTTCGATATTTTTACATTCGTGAAGCAATTCATCGGCAGTAAGGTTTGTTCGTCCAATAATTGCAACATTCAAGAAATCTGGTTGATTTTTGAAACCAACAGGTTCAGTCTCGTAAAATGAAGAAACTTGAATGTCTTCGAGGATTTGCCGTTCCTTTAAAAATTCTATTGCTTTTTTAATGTTCTCACTCTTTGAGCCCAAATTTGAGCCAAGCGAAAGAAGAACAACTTCGGATTTTTCTTTTTTCTGTACCGATTTATTTATCAAGATTCTTTTCCCTCGAAAGTTCAGTTTCGATATAAGCCACGACATTGTGGATTGGAACATTCATTTTCCTAATGCGAATAGTTGCTTTGATGAGGTCTGGAAACTTTTGGAACACAAGGTCTAAAATCTTGCTTGCAACGGTTTCGATTAGGTTGTATGATTCATCTGCAAAGGATTCTTCGATGCTGTTCATCGCTTCCTCGTAGTTCAAAGCGAAGGCAACGCTATCGCTTTGTATGGCTTGGGTAGCATCGTACCACAAATCCAAATCGACTTCGTAACGCCCGCCAAGGTCTTTCTCTTCGGCTTTAACGCCGTGATACGCATAAAATTGGGCTCCTTTAATCGATAACCTTGCTATTTGTGTTTCCATATTTTGCTACATATAAAAAGTCAAAATTAATAAAAATGAAACAGGGGAACTTCATTGGATTGCATTTAGATGCTTTTATCGACAAAAGATAAAGCTTTTGTGGATTTTCCCAATTTTGGTATCAACAGTTATAAAATACACACCATTTGCAAGCGAAATTATGTCGAGCGGAACTACTTCTTCCGATTGCATAACTGTTTGGCGAATAATTTCGTTTCCAAAAATGTCGTAAATCGCATAGTTTAGCGTTTGTACTCCATCCGATGATTTAATTATTATTTCTTTTGGTGTGATTTCAATTTGCGGGGTGTTCTCTTGTCGGTCTTCTTCAGTTGATAAAAAGAAATTTGCCGAAAAAAGCGAGACTACTTTTTTCCCCTGATTTACACTTAAGTTAAGGATTCGTGGGAATGAATCCAACACGAAAGTCTGTTCAATTTGGTTCATTTCTAAAACAGTGTCGATAGAACGATTTTCTGCAAGTTTGAAGTTAAATTCGATAGGTAAATGAATATAGAGCCCGTAATCTTTTGGTTGGACTTGGCTGAGCTTAATTTCAATCGAACTTAAGGTATCGGACAATGGATGTTGAATTACATTTATGTTCAAAATTGGATAACCTTTGCCAAAAATCCATTGGTCGAAAAACCAATTGATATTCTCGATTAAATAATAATTGCAGAAGTTAATGAAATCAAATGTAGAACGGGACTGATATGCAAATTGGTCGAGGTAGGTTCGAATTAAGTCGAAGAATTTTTCATCGCCGAGATAGTAACGAAGCATTCCAACAACAACTGCACCTTTCCAATAGATAGTCGATGGATAATTTGATGAAGGCGGCTTGCGGGAAAATCCATAGATGGGGAGAATTCCTTCATATTTTGTAGAATAGTTGATGTAATAATTCTTTTTTTGCAAGAGGTCTTTTAGGTAGGCGTCTTTGCCCGAAATGAGTTCGAGGAATTCTGCTTCTGAATAGGTTGCAAACGACTCGTTGAACCAAGCATCTCGAAAATCCAAAGGGCTGACGGAATTTCCAAACCATTGGTGCGAAAATTCATGCAATGCCATTATATTGTTTGTATCTTTCGAATTGTAAATGTCGTGGACTACGCTTTTGGGGAAAGTAATCATCGTTTGGTGTTCCATAGCACCTTCGGAAAAAGGAACGATTACATAGCCAATTTTTTCGAATGGATATCTTCCAAATCGGTTTTGCATTGCATAAAAATATTTGGCGAAGTTGTTGAAAGCAAACCGAACTGCCTCTTCGTCTTGCGGAGGGTAATAAACAATGGATTCAATATTACTTGGCAAATTCCATTCGTCCAATTTCATCGTGTTGAATTTGCCCATTGCAAATGTCATTAGATAAGTGGCGATTGGGAAAGTCGAGTAGGATTCCCAGATTGGGTAGCCGTCGTTTGTAAAGCCAGCAAGCCGGGTTATTCCATTCGTTGCTATGGTAAAGTCTTTTGGTGTAATAAATTGAAAATGAAAAGTTGCTTTGTCCGAGGGATGGTCGTAACAAGGGAGCCAGTGTTGTGTGGTCGAAACATACTGATTGTGCATCCCAACGCCAATAGCGAAGAGAATAGAATCGGCAAGAAAAACTCCACCAAATGGTTTACTGCCTCCTTCGTTTGTCATAGTTCCAGAATAGTATATCTTCACACGGAAAGTGTCGTTAGAGTTCCCTTGTAGATTTGGAATTAAATAGTAAGAGTAATCCAATGTGTCTTCTTCGTGGAATATATAATCGATAGGGGAGTCGTTGTAAAAGACAGAGTCAATAGATAACTCTCGAAGATGAAAGTAAAAGTTGCTGGAAGTAACGTTTTGTGTCCAAATGGATTTGATTTCGCAGATGCCCGAGACAAATTTGTCCATTCCTTGGCGTAAGTCGATATAAGCATCGTAATGTAAAATATCGTAGGGTTGCGGTTTGAATTCAAGCGGAAATGAGATTGGATTTTGTGCGTGGAGATTGAAAAAAGAACAAAGGAAAATACAGACTAAAAATTCCTTTAAAAATGTGTTTTTCATAATGAAATAAATTAAAAAAAACAAGTACTAAATTATTTAAAATTATTGTAATTTTGCAGTCGATTTTTTAGGTAGTTTAAAATTTTATGAGAATTATACCAGTTGTTGCTGGTTTGTTGGAAACAAATTGTTACCTTGTAGTAAATCCTCAAAGCCAAACAAGTCTTTTGATAGATGCTCCACCTGAATCATCCGAAATATTGTTCGAGATTTTAAGCAACGAGAATTCGCAACTCGAGGCAATTTTGCTAACCCATACCCACTGGGACCATTGTGCCGATTTATCGACAATCAAAGAAAGGACTTCTGCTCCAGTTTATGTTCATATTTTGGATAGTTATCGTCTCGAAAATCCAATGGAACACACTATTATACCTCTCGATTTCAATATTGAGCCTTGCAAGCCTGATTATCTGATAAAAGACGAGGAAACTTTAAAGTTCAAAACTGCGGATGTCAGAGTTCTACATACTCCGGGGCATACCGAAGGTAGTGTTGTGTATGTTGTCGACAGCTTGAAAGCGGCTTTTGCTGGCGATACAATTTTCTATCTTTCGGTTGGTCGAACGGATTTGCCGGGTGGAGATGCAAACCAGCTGCAAGAAAGTCTTTTCCGCCTGCTTAATGAGCTTCCCGACGATTACAGATTATTCGTTGGACATTACCAGGAAACTACTGTTGGTTTCGAAAAAAGCTTCAATCCCTTTTTAGTTTCAATCTAATATTGGCGAAGGGGAGAATTATGAATTTTTTTTCATTTTTATTTCACAATTTTGTTAGAAAAAAGTTCATAAGTTTGTTTTTCTTTTTTTTGATAGTTGGCTGTTATTCATTTAAAGGAGGAAGTTTACCGAAGCATATAAATACGATATCGTTCACGCCCGTTATTGACAATAGTAATTATGGGAATCCGAATTATCGAGATATGTTATTTAGCGAGTTGGTAAATAAATTTAGAAAAGATAATAGCTTAAAAGTTGTTGAATATGGGGGCGATAGCAAGTTATCACTTATTATAAATTCAATCCGGGACGAAACTGCATTTGTTAAGCCAGGCGAAGTTGAAAAAGAAAGAAAAATTACAATGGAAGTATCTGTGGAATTTTTTGATGCAGTTAAAAACAAGAGCTTTTGGAAAAGGAACTTTTCGAACTTTGCAATTTATAGCGTTGCTGGAATACCAGCAACACGCGACCGTGCGATTGCCGAAGTTATTGATAAGCTTACAGATGATATTTTATTAGCCACAGTCTCGGGTTGGTAATATGCAATATAATTTACTCCAATCGTCATTTTCTTTCTTAAATGTGTAAATTTTTGAAAAATTAAATGGAAACAATTGGTATGTCCATAAATGCGAGGTTTTAAAATCTATGGAATATGCTATACTTATTTTCTACTTTCTTTCTTTGACCGTGCTCTTTCTTTTTGGGGTTCATGGACTTGTTTTGCTTTATTATTATCACAAAACTCAAAAAATCTCGTTGCCCCAATACGAGTTGCCCAAAGAACTTCCGCGAGTTACGATTCAATTACCAATTTTCAATGAGCTTTACGTTGTCGAGCGTTTGATTCGCCACGTTTGCAAAATTCGTTATCCAAAGGACAAGCTGGAAATTCAAGTGTTGGACGATTCGACCGATGAAACTCAGGAAGTAGCTAAAAAACTTGTCGAAGACTATCGTGCACAAGGTTACGACATCCACTACATTCATCGTGACAATCGCGAAGGTTTCAAGGCTGGTGCTTTGAAGAATGGTCTCGAATTAGCAAAGGGTGAATTTATCGCTATTTTCGATGCGGATTTTGTTCCACCAGAAGATTTTCTCGAAAAAACTTTGCCTTACTTCCAAAACCCGCAGGTCGGTATGGTTCAAACTCGGTGGGGGCATCTTAACGAGGATTACTCATTCTTAACAAAGGCATTGGCGTTAGCTCTTGATGGTCATTTTGTAATGGAGCAACAGGTTCGTAATCGAGCCGGTTTCTTCATTAATTTCAATGGAACCGCCGGCATTTGGCGGAAGGAAACAATAATCGACGCAGGGAACTGGCAACCTGATACTCTAACCGAGGACCTCGACCTTAGCTATCGGGCTCAGCTGAAAGGATGGAAATTCGTTTTCCTCAACGATGTTGTATCGCCCGCGGAGCTCCCTGCCGATATTAACGGTTTAAAAACACAGCAGTTCCGCTGGACTAAAGGTGCTGTCGAAACTGCAAAGAAAATTCTCCCCCTTGTTCTGAAATCCAAGCTCAACTGGAAAGTCAAGCTCGAAGCCATTGTTCATCTTACGAGCAACATTGTTTTCCCGTTTATCCTTGTTGTTGCATTGCTTAATATTCCTCTTGTTGTAATTAAAAATACTTTCGACACTTTTGATGTTTATTATAATGCAATGTCTATATTTGTGCTTGGTTCTATTGCTTCATTCCTTTTCTATTTGTATTCGCAAAAGGCTATACATATCGATTGGCGAAATCGGATTCTGCTGTTCCCTGTCTTCCTTGCTGGCAGTATGGGATTAGCGATAAACAACACTAAGGCAGTAATCGAGGCATTGATTGGGAAAAAATCGGGCTTCACTCGAACACCGAAATATCGAATAGTTTCGAACAAAGACGATTGGCGTTTCAAAAAATACGTTCAACGAAAGATTAGCCCAACTGTTCTGTTCGAAATACTTCTTGCAATTTATTATGTCATTGGCATAGGCATTTCGATTTATTATTTGGAAATTGCAGCCATTCCGTTCCAGTTGCTTTTCTTACTTGGCTTTGGAACTGTTGGCTATATGTCCATCCGACACGCCCTTTTAGTCTCGAAATAGATTGCTTCAACGGGTTAAACTTTGGGGCTTCCTCGAAAATCGAGGAAGCCTTTTTGTTTAATTTCACAAATGTAATGTTTTTTGAAAGGTTGGAAATTGTGTTTTTTTGTAGGGGCGAATAATTATTCGCCCCTACAAAATGTTAATTTTTTGGTGGTTTTACCAAAAACTCTCGTACATTACCCTAATGGAATTCATTACAAAAAGACATCGGATGTTTTTGAAATATCCGATGTCTGAAAAAGTTTTTTTGAAGCAACTCATACATTTCCCCAACAATATAGCAAATTATGCTAAATTTTAAAGTGTAAATAAAGGATGGTTGTATTGGGCTAATACCAAGTTTTAAAATTAAACCCGTTTCAAACGAAATTGTTCCATTTGGCTTTTTAAAAAATAACACCCGGCTGGAAAGCCGGACGGCAAGCGGTGAATGTGTTAATAAAATAACGGAACAAAAATTAGTTGTTTTGCACAGGATAAACCGAAACTTTTAGCCGTTTCTTGTCTTTCCTTTCAAATTTCACTATGCCATCAATCAGTGCGAAAATTGTATAATCTTTTCCCAAGCCAACATTTTTTCCGGGGTGGAATTTTGTCCCCAGTTGTCGAACAATTATGTTCCCTGCTTTAACAAACTCGCCACCGAATTTTTTGACTCCTCGCCTTTGACCTATTGAGTCTCGTCCATTTTTCGAGGAGCCGCCACCTTTTTTATGTGCCATTTTATCCCTCTATATTATGATAAACTAATCTCTTGAATTTCTAAAAGAGTGTAGTGTTGGCGATGCCCTTTCAAACGGCGATAATTTTTTCTTCTTTTCTTTTTGAACACGATAACCTTTGGGTCTTTTCCGTGTGAAAGTACCTTTGCTTTGACTTTTGCATTTACATATGGTGTACCAACAATTGCTTCGCCGTCTTTTTCGACGAAGAGCACCTTGTCGAACTCAATTGTTTCTTCTGGTTGCTTATCCAAAAGCTGTGTCTTTATGACAGCATTCGGTTCAACTTCGTACTGAAAACCTTGTATTTCTACAACTGCAAACATAGTTTATCAAAATTTACTAAAACAAGATTTGCAATTTACAAAAAAAATTTGAATTTTATATTTCAATAGAAAATTTGTTGTGATTTTCTAAAATTGGTACGGGATAATCTCCTGTAAAACAAGCTGTGCAATAGTCAACATTTTCGTCTTTGGGAACAGAATCCAACAATTTTGTTAAAGAAAGATAATGCAAAGAGTCGGCACCAATTGCTTTACCTATTTCCTCTTCCGATGAATAATAGTTCGCAATTAATTCCTCTTTGCTTGGGAAATCCATTCCATAATAGCACGGGAAACGAATCGGCGGAGATGTTATCCGAAGATGAACTTCTTTTGGTCGTGCCTCCCGTATCAGCTTTATCAATGCCTTTGAAGTTGTTCCCCGAACAATTGAATCGTCCACCACCACAACAACACGATTTTGAAGCACACCCTTGACTGTGTTAAACTTAACTTTTACTCGGAATTCTCTTTTGTCTTGGCTTGGTGCGATGAAGGTTCTTCCAACGTAATGGCTTCGAATCAATCCAATTTCGAAGGCAGTTGCCTGGCCAAGTTCGGAATTTACTCTCGAATAACCCAAGGCGGCAGTATTCCCGCTGTCGGGTACAGATATTACAATAACCTTTTCGTTGTTGTCTTTAAACAAAGGCGATTCAAGAGCAAGATTTTTCCCTAATTTCCGACGGACCTTATCAACATTGTGATTGAAAATCTTGCTGTCGGGGCGAGAAAAGTAGATGTATTCAAATATGCAGTGGCGAGCCACAGGTGTAACTTCTTGAATTTTATATGATTTAATTTCGCCTGTGCGAATTGTTTCTTTGTCTATCACAACTAACTCATTGTGTTCGAGCGAACGAATGTATTCAGCATTCACAATATCGAAGGCACAGGTTTCGGATGCAACAATGTAGGCATCTCCATTTTGTGTTTTGATTTTTCCGATGCTAAGCGGACGAAAACCGTATGGGTCTCGTGCAGCTATCAATGCATCTTCCGTAAGAATTGCAAGCGAATAAGCCCCTCGGACAATTCGTAAAGCTTCGAGAATCTGGTCTATGAGGTTTCGTTTCCTATTGTGTGCAATCAGGTGCAGGAAAATTTCGGTGTCGGTGGTGGTTTGGAAAATTGCACCACTGTCGCCAAGTTTCTGCCGTAATTCTAATGTATTTGTCAAATTACCATTGTGGGAGATAGCCAAAATTCCGCTGTGGTAGCTCATAACGAAAGGCTGGATATTGACACGGCGGGCGCTGCCAGTTGTGGAATAACGGTTGTGTCCAACAGCAGAATCCCCTTTCAGAACATCAGTCAGGATTTTTGGGTCGGAGAATACATCGAGCACCAGCCCTTCGCCCTTGTGGAGTGCATATTTTTTCTTTTTGCTTTTCTCATCGTAGTAAAAGCTAACTATTCCAGCAGCTTCCTGACCTCGATGTTGCAAAGAATGGAGAGCATAGTATGTTATTATAGATGCCTCGGGATGGTTGAAAACACCAACTACACCACAATTACTTTTTGGTTTATCGATAAAACTTTTCTGCATATTGCACTTTTTCAAAAAGCAAATTTAATCAATGTTGAAGTTTAAAAAATAACTTTCCGCTTTAAATTTTTATCAATTAAATTGAAGAAGTTTATCAAAAAATTTTTGCAATGTAAAGAATTGTTCACATTTTTTTTGTTTTTTATGAACTTTTTATGAAAAGTTTTGTTTAAATTTAATTTTCCTACACCAACTTGTTGAATAAATTTTTTTAATTTAAAACATTGAAAAATTGGGAAAATGGGGAGAAATGTTATGAAAAAGCATTTATTATTCTTTCTGCTAATAATGTTAGCAATCTTGAATGCCAATGGGCAAGTAATTGATAGTCGGGGAAAGGACTTTTGGATTACTTTTATGCCGAATTATCATATTTACAAGTATAATGCTAATCCTTTGTTCAGTCAAAGCGACTCCATATATATCTTCATCTCTGCCGAAGAACCAACAAATGGCACAATCGAGTATTTCGACATTATGGGCAATAATTATACTACTAACTTTTCGATTACCGACCCATCGAAAATTTATGTTTTCAAATTGCCTTTTAATAATTTCGAAATACTTGGATTCAACGATATGGGCATTGAATGGCGACAAAATATGGACGAAATTCCGACAAAATTGTCTTTCCATTTGACTACCGACAAATTTGTGAATGTATATGCCCACAGCCAAGGTAATAAATCCAGCGATGCTTTTCTNGTCCTTCCCACGCCATCNCTTGGCAANGAGTATTTCGTTCTTGCATATAAAAGCGACGGCTATTTTAATTCCGCAGGNGGTCGAACTCCTTCGCAATTTGCCATTGTTGCAACCGAAGACAATACAACTGTGAACATTGACCCTTCGGGACCTACTTTTGCCAATGGTGTTGTTGGGCAACGAATCACTTTGAACAAAGGACAAGTTTATTTGGTTCAAGCTTTGATAGAAGACAACTTGCCTTTGAATGATTTAACGGGGACATATGTCTCGGCAGATAAACCAATTGCTGTTTTTGCAGGGCATCAACGAGCTACTGTTCCTGTCGAAAGCTTCCAAACTTCAACTAACCCATCGCGAGATTTCCTTTGTGAGCAACTGCCACCAATTCAAGCCTGGGGGAAAAGTGCTTATATTGTGCCTTTCCCACAACCTAAATTGATTACAAATCGCGGAAGTGACCTATATCGGGTTCTTGCTGCTAACGATTCGACGCAGGTTTTTTTCAATGGGCAATTCATCGGGAATCTTAATCGTGGACAATACCTCGAAAAACGAATTGAAGAGG
>RCNO01000025.1 GCA_003731685.1 Bacteroidetes/Chlorobi group bacterium MS-B_bin-24 | reverse complement strand
TTAAGCCAGAAAGAAGAGCTTGGATTAAGGGATTGTTTGAAAATATCGATAATTTTTCTCCCCCTTTGGATATTTCTAATGCATAATTCGGGTTTAAAACACTGCCCAATCGCAGGTTCTCCGATAGGTTAAATATTGGAAGTCTTCCCAAAGGAGCCTACTTGTTTTTGATTTTCAGAAACGAAGGTAATCCTGATGTTTTGAAGTTTGTAAAGATATACTAATTTTTAATTTTGACTTCCAATTGCGGGAAGGGAATTTGGATTCCGTTTTCTTCCAAGGATTTTTCAATCATAGGCAACAACTTCGTCTTTGTATCATACCATTTTTCTGTTGGCGACCAAAAACGAACACGCACCCTTACCCCGCTCGAAGCAAATTCTTCAACAAAAACTTCGGGCTGAGGAAGCGAAAGAACAAACTGCTCGTCGGCAAGCAAGTTCAAAATAACTTCTTTTGTTTTGTAAAAGTCATCGGAATATCGTATCTCCAAAAGATAATCAATTCTGCGAGCAACATTTTCAACTAAGTTAATTATTACAGAATTAAATACCTGTTCGTTGGGTATTCTTATGAATTGCCCTTCGAAAGAACGAATAATAGTCGAAAGGAACCGCACTTCCTCGACGAAACCAGAAACATCTCCAATTGTCACGGATTGACCCAACTTCACAGGTCTTTCGATAATTAAAAAAATGCCTGCAATCATATTCCCCAGCACTTTCTGGGTTGCTAAACCAATAATAATCGAGAGAAAACCACCTGCAACAATGAACCCCGACAGATTGACGCCAAAATATGATAAAACCGATAGAAAGTAGATTAAAATAAAACCATAAATTATTAACTTATTTAAAATGCTTAAAGTATTTTTTGAATATTTGTCTCGGAGGATTATTCTCAACCGTCGAAGTATGATGTTGATAACCAAAAGCAAAACAAGAAAAATAACAACTATTACTGCAATCTCTATTAGTTTAGCAGGGGTTATGAATTGCCAAAATTTCATAATCCAAATTCCATAAGATATTTTGAACTCGTAAGAATTTTCGTAGGTATTAAATCAATCGATTTATTGTATCCATCGAGTCCGCTTGGGGTAATAAACTCCGTCTCTGCAAATTTATCGGAAATTATCTTAACTCTGGCAGAAGTTTTACAAGTTGTAGGTTTAAAATAAATTTCCATATAGGAAAAGTTCAAAACCAATTGTGAAATTACAACTTTTGATGAAGTTGGATTATTTATGTTAAGCTCCAAAATTCCTGTGGAAAAAAGTTTTTCGTCGGGAATCTCACTCGAAAAGGATGTTTCCCAATATCGACAAATAATTCCATTGTGGGGATTGCTATAAAGAGCAAGCTTAGGTTTCAGTATGGAAAATGTATCAATGTGATGAATCTTATCTTCTTTGTCACTGACAAACAAAGACAGACTTATCGGGAAACTAACATAGCCATTTAAACTCGATTCAGGCAAAAGATGTAAAGGCTCACGAAGTTTCAACAAAAGAAAAGTAGTATCCAATCCTTGTGCAAAAGGTTCGCTTGGTTGTACATAAATCTTTGTTATTTCTGGTATTGAAATAATTTGCTTAGAACTATCGAGATTTGCAACATCCCTTTGGTATTGATAGAAAGAATTAATTTTTTGGAAAATCAGCTCAAAACTTTCGTTTTTGTAGAACGGGCTAAACGGGTAATAGCCATATTTATTTAATTCGAGCGTCTCCACAACATTTATCGGTCATATTCCATTAAATCGTCATCAATATCCTCGCCAATGTCATCGGAGCTGATAATGTCTTCGATATCAATATCGGCAATGTCTTCGGGAATTAAAAATTCATCGTCGATTTGCTCATCCTTCTGCCGTTTAAAGAAATTTTCCTCGTCAATAGTTTCAATGTTCAGCAAATCTTCGTCGCTAAGAAATTCGCCTTCGGAAAAGTCTTCATCTTCGAAATCTTCAAAGTCATCGTAACTATCGGATGAGCGACCACCAGCAAAAAAGCGATAATCTTTATTTTCTTTTTCGTCGCCACTAAACCTTTTCATTTTAAAATATTCTTTGTTATACAAATCCAAAGCTCAAAATTATTCAAAATTATTCAGAAATTCAAAACAAATCTATTTTATAGATAACAATTGTAAAAAAAGCTGTTGCAGGTGTAATCTGCAACAGCCTGAAAATAAGTTGTTCGAGCTGATTATTATTTCAAAGCAGTTTTCTTTTCGAGCTTCGGGTCGGTTAAAGCTTTGAGAAATGCAACGATTGACTTCAATTGGTCATCGGTTAATTGTTTACCCAAGTTGATATCTGCCATTATTTTCACAGCTTCTTCGAGAGTTTTAACAGCTCCATCGTGGAAATAAGGAGCAGTTAAAGCAACATTCCTCAACATAGAAACTTTGAACATAAACTTATCGGATTCCTGCTTTGTGACATCAAATCGACCAAGGTCCTTGGTATTTGAGTATGGCTTAACTAGACCCATTTTCTGGTAAAGATTTCCCCCAAACAAAGGTCCCGTGTGGCAAGTAATACATCCAACTTCAATAAATGTCTTCAAACCAATTTTTTCCTCATCTGTTAATGCATTTTTGTCGCCTGTTACCCATTGGTCATAACGAGACTTGGAAACCAAAGTCCTTTCAAATGCTGCAATAGAATGAGCAATATTATCAAATGTTATTGGATTTTTCTCGTTCGGGAATGCTTTTTTAAACAAATCCTGATACTCTGGAATCGAGGAGATAACCTTTACAACTTCCTTTTCGTTTGGCATAGCCATTTCGACAGGATTCAAAATAGGTCCCTTTGCCTGCTCTTTCAAATCGGGGGCTCGACCATCCCAAAATTGTGCGAATTGAAATCCAGCGTTGAAAACTGTTGGCGTATTCCTTGTTCCAATTTTTCCCGGCAAAGCACCAGGTGATGTTGGTTTCCCATCTACACCTGCCATATTATTAATATCGTGGCAAGTATTGCAGCTCATAGTATTGTTCACAGAAAGCTTCGTTTCGAAATACAATTTTTTGCCAAGCTCGATTAATTCCGGTGTATCGTTTTCGCTTCCGGGCATTTTTTTTGGCAATGCCCCAAAAATTGAACTTGCTTTGGTCAGAAGTTCGCTTTCCTCTGCTTCGCTTAATTTGCTCGAACCGCTTTCTTTCTTGCCGCCGCAGGAAAGAACAAATACAGAAATTAAAAAAATGCTAAATAAACGAATAATCATATTACTCCCAGAAAATGTTAAACATCAAAATTCAAAAATAAAAAAATTTAAAAAAGAAAAATAAAAAAGGGCAAGCCAAAGCCTGCCCCATTTTCAAAGTTCATCATTAAATAAAACTATTTTTTCTTTTTCTCACTTTTTTCCAGAATAGCAGCACGGGCAGAAGCAAGCCGTGCGATAGGCACCCTAAATGGCGAACAGGACACATAATCCAAACCAATACGGTGACAGAATTCAACAGAGGCTGGCTCGCCGCCGTGTTCACCACAGATTCCCACTTTCAATTTCTTACGAGCTTTTCGTCCTTCCTTAACAGCATACTTCATCAAAAATCCTACACCATCTTGGTCAATAGTTTCGAATGGGTCGCGCTTGTAAATTTCTTTTTCGATGTAATATGGAAGGAATCTACCAGAATCGTCTCGGCTAAGTCCCAACGTGGTTTGGGTAAGGTCGTTGGTTCCGAAGGAGAAGAATTCAGCTACTTCGGCAATTTCTCGGGCTGTGATAGCACCACGAGGAACCTCTATCATAGTTCCAACAAGGTATTCGAACTTAACTCCGCTCTCTTGCATAACTTCTTCGGCAACTCGGCGTACAATTTCCTCTTGGTGTTTCAATTCCTTGTAATTTCCAACAAGAGGAATCATAATTTCGGGGAAAACATTAAAGCCTTGCTTCTTGACACTTACAGCAGCTTCAAAAATAGCACGGGCTTGCATTTCGGTAATCTCGGGATAAAGAATTCCAAGCCGGCAACCACGAAAACCAAGCATAGGATTAAATTCTTTGAGCGACTCTACCCTTTCCTTGACCTTTTGCAAAGGAATGTTGAGCATTTTGGCAACTTCCTTCTGTCCCTGCTCATCGTGAGGCAAAAACTCGTGCAACGGTGGGTCCAATGTACGAATGGTTACAGGTCTGCCATCCATTGCAATAAATATTCCCTCGAAGTCCGACCTTTGCAAAGGCAAAAGTTTAGCCAAAGCTTTCTTTCTTTCCTCTGGTGTATCAGAAAGTATCATTTCTCGCATAGGACCAATTTTCCCTTCACCAAAGAACATATGCTCGGTTCGGCAAAGTCCAATTCCTTCGGCGCCAAAAGCAACAGCATTCCNGGCTTGGTCTGGTTGGTCGGCGTTCGTTCGAACTTTCAATACACGATATTTATCCGCCCATTCCATAATCTGCTTGTAAATCTTATAAGTCGGGGCCTGGTCTTCGGTCAAAGTCTTTTCGATAAGAACCTGAATAACTTCACTTGGCTTAGTTTCGATTCTGCCTTGGAAAACTTCTCCAGTTGAACCATCCAATGATATGTAATCACCTTCTTTCAGAAGAACATCTTTACCTTCGACACGAATTTCACGAGCTTTATAATCAATCAACAATGCACCACATCCAGCAACACAAACTTTACCCATCTGGCGGGCAACCAAAGCTGCGTGTGAAGTCATTCCACCCCGAGATGTTAAAATTCCTTCGGCAGCGTTCATTCCGGCAATATCTTCGGGCGAAGTTTCGATTCTAACCAAAATGACTTTTTCGCCTCTTTTTGCCCATTCAACAGCATCTTCAGCATTGAAAACAATTCTACCAGTAGCTGCACCCGGTCCGGCATTTAAACCTTTAGCAATTAGCTGATTGTTCTTTAGAGCTTTATTCTTTTCCTCGGCATCAAAAATAGGACGAAGTAGTTGATTTAACTGGTCGGGTTCAATTCTTAATAGAGCTTCCTTTGGTTTAATTAGTCCTTCATTGACCATATCGACAGCAATTCTCATTGCTGCGATAGCAGTTCTTTTTCCAGTTCTGCATTGCAACATATAGAGTTTGCCTTTCTGGATGGTAAATTCAATATCCTGCATATCGCGATAATGTTTTTCCAAAATATCACGGATTCGGAGAAGTTCCTCATAAGATTTCGGGTCGCGTTCTTTCAGCTGCTCAATTGGCAAAGGAGTTCTAATACCAGCAACGACATCCTCGCCTTGAGCGTTCATCAAAAATTCACCATAAAATTTGTTTTCGCCAGTTGCTGGGTCACGAGTAAAAGCAACACCTGTACCGCTATCTTCACCAAGATTACCAAACACCATTGCCTGAACATTCACTGCAGTTCCCCACCAGTCGGGGATATTGTTCAATTTACGATATACAATGGCTCGGGGATTGTTCCAAGAACCAAACACTGCACCAATAGCGCCCCAAAGTTGCTCCTCGGGGTCTTCGGGAAAATCAACACCAAGCCGGTCTTTTATTGCTTTCTTGAACTCTACAACTAATTCCTTTAAATCATCGACATCCAGCTCAACATCATAATGGACACCTTTGGCTTTCTTTTTCTTCTCCAAAATTTCTTCGAACGGGTCGATGTCGTCCTTGCTTTGCGGTTTCAACCCAAGCACAACATCGCCATACATTGCAACAAATCGACGATAGGCATCGTAAGCAAATCGAGGATTGCCAGACTGTTTAATTAAACCTTGGACGGTCACATCGTTTAGTCCAAGATTCAATACTGTGTCCATCATTCCGGGCATAGAACTTTTTGCCCCCGAACGAACAGAAACTAACAACGGATTTTCGGGGTCGCCAAATTTGGCACCCATCTCCTTTTCGACTTTCTCTAAGGCTTCTTTAACCTGAGGATAAAGTTCCTTCGGATATGTTTTGTTATTCTCATAATAGTAGCGACAAACTTCAGTTGTAATAGTGAAACCAGCGGGAACTGGTAGCCCTAAATTTGTCATTTCAGCAAGATTTGCACCCTTACCGCCGAGGAGGTCTTTCATTTCTGCATTACCTTCGGCTTTGCCACCACCGAAGTAATAAACATATTTTTTCACTTTCTTTTCCTTCTTCTTGCCCATAAAACTTCTTTTAGTTGTGGATAATAAAAATTCTAAAATAAGAAATATTCGGTAAATATTTGGTAGGCTTTTTAAAATATTGTAATTAGTTTTAGTTAATTTCATTTGATAATATTTAAATATGGTTTAGTAAATTTGTAGGTTTTAACGAGGTGTTTATTCTACAAAGATGAAAGACCCGAATACTCCCCTTATAAGGCAATATTTGGAAATAAAAAATAAATATCCCGAGCATATACTCCTCTATCGCATCGGGGATTTTTACGAAACATTCTTTGAAGATGCAGAAAAAACTGCCCGAGCCTGCAACATAATTCTGACCAAAAGAAACAACGGCGCCGCTGGCGATGTTCCTCTTGCCGGCTTCCCCTACCACCAATTGGAAAATTATTTGCCAAAACTTGTCTCTGCTGGCTATCGTGTTGCAATTTGTGAACAAGTCGAAGACCCAAAAAAGGCAAAAGGAATTGTCCGAAGAGAAGTAATCGAGGTCGTTACCCCGGGCATTATATTGAACGAACGACTCTTGACCGATAAATCCAACAACTTCTTATGCTCAATTTTCCTTTCACCCGGACCCGAGCGATTGCAAGTTTATGGGATATCATTTTGTGATGTTTCTACTGGCGAGTTTTTTATTGGTGAAATCCCTACACGAAAAATTAGGGAATTTCTTGAAACATATCCAATTAAAGAGATAATAATATCGAAAGAACAAAAGCAACATTTCGAAAACCTTATCAATTCCCTTCCGAGGAGAAATATCGTAAACAAGTTAGAACCTTGGATATTCGACCATACTTTTGCCCGGGAAGCATTACTTGGGCACTTTGGAACAACTTCGCTCAAAGGTTTCGGGGTCGAAAATCTTCACTATGGAATTATTTCTTCGGGCGCACTACTTTATTACATCAAAGAAACACAACAAGCATATCTCAACCAGATACGCAGAGTTAAGTATTACAACCCCAACGAATTTATGCTTCTCGACTTATCGACCCGAAGAAATTTGGAAATATATTCTTCGCTGTCTAATGACCAAGCTGGAGGGCTTTTCGCTGTTTTAGACCAAACTTTAACTCCAATGGGAGCTCGCCTTTTGCGAAATTGGATAAATCAGCCGTTAATTAATTCTGAAAAAATAAATCAACGGCTTAATGCTGTTGATTTCTTTTACCAAAACGTCTCGATACGCGAAGCATTAAAAACGGAACTAAGCAAAATAGCCGATATAGAACGAATTGCTTCACGAATTTGTTCATTCAAAGCTAATCCCCGAGATGTTCTTGCCCTCAAATCCTCTTTGGATGTTATACCAACATTACAAACGATTCTAAGCTCCTCCCAAAATGATTTTCTAAAAGAAAAGATTTCATCATTAGATACATTCGATCCCATAAGAAAACTTATTTCAAATTCAATACGCGAAGATGCTTCGGTAAATGTTGGTAGTGGAAACACAATTAAGTTAGGATTCAATCAACAATTCGACAATTTGCTCAACCTTTCTCATAACGGGCGAAAATTAATACAAAAATACCAAGAGGAAGAAAGAAAGAAAACAAATATCCCCTCGTTGAAAATTTCATATAACAATGTATTTGGATATTATATCGAAGTTACCAAAGCCCACTCAAATAAAGTGCCCAATTATTACGAAAGGAAACAAACTTTAACTAATGCTGAAAGATATACAACTCCTGAACTTCGGGAACTTGAATTTAAACTGCTAAATCTTGAATCGGAAATCCAAGCCCTTGAAGTTGAATTATACAACCAAATCCTTTCCGAAATTTCAAAGTATATTGAGCAAATTCAAACTGCCGCAAATATTATCGCAGAACTGGATTGCTTATTAAATTTCGCCACCATAGCCAAGAAATACAATTACTGCAAGCCTATCGTTACTGATGGTTTTGAACTGGAAATCATCAATGGTCGCCATCCTGTGGTCGAAAGAAATCTTCCCATTGGCGAAAAGTTTACCCCGAACTCCACGAAAATGGACCAGAACTCCGTTATCCACATCATAACCGGTCCGAATATGAGCGGTAAATCCTGCTATTTGCGTCAGGTTGGACTGATTGTTTTGCTCGCCCAGATTGGTTCGTTTGTTCCTGCCGATTCAGCAAAAATTGGCATTGTCGATAGAATTTTCACCCGAGTAGGAGCACAGGATAATATCTTCCAAGGCGAAAGCACCTTCCTTGTCGAAATGCAAGAATCTGCAAACATTTTGAACAATGCAACCCGGAAAAGTTTGATTCTTTTGGACGAGGTTGGACGCGGAACTGCTACATTCGATGGAATTTCCATCGCTTGGGCAATTGTGGAATACATTCATAACCATATTGGTTCCAAAACTCTTTTCGCCACCCACTACCACGAACTAAACGAACTCGAAAAGAAATACGATAACATTGTTAACTATCATATCGAAGTACTCGAAAAAGACAACAAAGTAATATTTACCCACAAACTGAAACCCGGTCATAGCGATCACTCGTTTGGAATTTATGTTGCAGAAATGGCAGGCATACCCAATGAAGTTACAACACGAGCAAAAGAAATTTTGAAAATACTCGAAAGCGGCATAACATCCCAAGACGAAATCATCAGTGTTGCTAAACCAAATCCAAAAAAAATAAAAGCCATAGGCAAGGAAATTCAAACCCGCCAACTTGCCATTTTTGATTTCTCCGATTCAAAGCTTAAAGAAAAGATTTTAGAATTGGATTTGAACAATTTAACTCCTATTCAAGCTTTAATGTTTTTGGAAGAATTGCAAAAAGAATTAAAAAATGAAAATTAAAATTAATACATTATCAATTTTGATTTTAATCCTTGTTAATTTCCAGTTTGTTTTTTCCCTTTCTCAAGATTCTTATTTATCATTCAAAGCCAAAAAAGGCGACAAATTGGATAAAATCCTTCGATTCTACCATCTTCCTGTTACAAAAAATACAAAGCAAAAATTTGCTGAGCTCAACAAAAAGAAAATTGATGAAGATTTTCAACTTCTGTATGGTGTCAAATATTTCCTTCCAATCTACATTGTCGAAAGCCAAAATTTGACTAAATTTTTAAAAGACAAAGTTCCAAACGAAGACTTAGAAGTATTAAAACAACGCATTTTGAATTATACAAAGTTGCTTAGAAAACAAGGGGTTGCAGTTCCAAAATCAACTTTTTTAATTCCCTACAATTATTTATCTGCACAGGTTCAAACTGTTCCAAAAGAAGATAAGAAAGAGGTTGTTTCCAAAGTTGAAAATGTAAAATCTAAAGAAAATTTTAAGCTTTTCAAACCATATTATGGGAAAAAATATCAAAAAGTTAAAGTTAAAAGTAGAATACTTAAAAACTGTGCGTTCTATCTTGTTAGTGGGCACGGTGGTCCCGACCCCGGTGCTATTGGATACTTCGAAGGGAAGGAACTCGACGAAGACGAATATGCATACGACATTACATTAAGATTAGCACGGCATCTGGAAGAAAACGGTGCCACTGTCTATATGATAACTATCGACACAGTTGATGGAATCCGAGATGACAAGTTTTTAGAAACAAGTACTCGCGAAGTGTTCTATGGTGGTGTGCCAATCCCATTGAATCAAAAAGAACGGCTTCAAACCTGCGCCGATATTGTCAACAAGTTGTACAAATCAAATCGAAATAAGAAGAAACATAATATTTCAATTAATATTCACTTAGATTCTCGTTCCGAAACTGAAAAAGTGGATGTTTTCTTTTATTATCAAGAACAAAGCCCAACGAGCAAGCAAATTGCAATAACCTTGCAAAAAACTTTAGAAGAACAATATGAAAAGCACCAACCGGGAAGAGGTTATAGCGGAACAGTTGAAACAAGGAACCTCTTTATGTTGAAAAACTCGCTTCCACCCACCGTTTATATCGAATTAGGGAACATAAAAAATCGAAGCAACCAATATCGGTTTATTGACAACACAAATAGAGAAACACTCGCAAAATGGCTTTGTCTTGGTCTTATCAACTTTATCAAGGACTTGCAAAACAAAAAATAGCAACAATAGTAAATGAAAACCAAGAAAACCTTTTTACAACGGAAAAAGTAATTGTAATTTTGTATTTTATTTTAACGGGGTTAAAATGAATGTTTTAGTTTTGAATTGTGGTAGTTCATCTGTTAAATTTCAAATAATTCAAACAGACTTAGAGGCAATTAAGAATGACCAAGACAAAATGCTTGCAAAGGGGTACTTGGAAAGAATTGGTAGCCTAGCAATCATCACTTTGCAAGCTACTGGACATCCTCCTTTAAGAACTGCTGAACCAATTCGCGACCATAAAGCAGCTTTGAATTATATTATTCGGTGGATTAACGACCCTAATACAAAGATAGAAGGCATAAAAGACCTTTCCGACATTCATGCAATAGGCCACCGGATTGTTCACGGAGCTGAACGACTCAAAAAATCTGTCATTATTGATGATGAAGTAATTGACCAAATCGAAGAGTGCATACCATTGGCACCTTTGCATAATCCTGCAAATCTAAAAGGAGTTTATGCTGCTCGCGATGTTTTTCCGGGCATTCCACAGGTAGCAGTTTTCGACACTGCATTCCATTCTACTTTGCCAGAACAAAATTATCTTTATGCTATTCCTTATCAACTTTATCGTAGATTTAAAATTCGTAAATATGGATTTCACGGAACATCCCATCGCTACATTGCTTACCGATACCGAAAAATCAAAAATATTGAACGAGAGCAGGTCAACATTATAACTTTACATCTCGGAAATGGTTGCTCGGCTTGTGCAATTAAAAATGGCTTCTCCCACGATACTTCTATGGGAATGACGCCGCTCGAAGGATTAGTAATGGGAACTCGTTCCGGCGACATTGACCCGGCAATAATTGAATTTTTAATTCACAACGAAGGCTCCTCTGTCGAAGATGTATTCAATGTTCTCAACAAACGCTCTGGATTACTTGGTATCTCTGGTTTAACCAACGATATGCGTGACCTTTTAGAAGAAGAACGCGAACACAACGACCGGAGAGCCAGTTTAGCAATCAATATTTTCTGCAACAGAGTGAAAAAATATATCGGTGCATATCTTGCTGAACTGAATGGTGCCGATGCAATTTGCTTCACTGGCGGAATTGGAGAAAATTCGCCCGAGGTTCGCCGCCGCTGTCTTTCGAACCTAGATTTCTTTGGAATAAAACTCGACGATGAATTGAACGAAAAAGCTGTTGGTGTGAAAGAAATGAAAATTTCCGCCGAAGATAGTAAAATCGAAGTCTATGTTATCGCTACAAACGAAGAATTACTTATTGCACGCGATACCTTGCGTGTTGTTTTAAATGTTCCTCGCATCTGGTAATTATTTTAAATATTTGGAGTAACTATGAGCAACAACTTCATCTCAGAAATCAGAGAAAAGGCGAAAGGATTAAATTATCGCATCGCTTATCCCGATGCCGAAGATATCAGAACTCTTCAAACTGCAAGATTTGTGAAAGACAATAACCTTGGACAACCAGTGCTCGTTGGTGATTGGAAAAATATCTTAAAAATTGCAGAAGAAAACAAAATATCCCTCGATGGTATTGAAATTGTTAATCCAATTGAATCGGCTTTGTTCGAGAACTTCACCCAAAAACTTTACGAAAAAAGGAAAGCTAAAGGGATGACTTTCGAACAGGCTCGGGAGTTAACAGCTAAGCCTACATATTTTGCAGGATTGATGCTCGACAACGACGATGTCAAAGTCGTTGTGGGTGGAAATGTTTCTTCTACGGGCGACATAATTCGATCTGCAATTTACACCGTCGGGGTTGCACCCGGAATTTCTATCGTCAGCAGTTATTTCATTATGGTTTTTCCCGATAAACTTCTGTGTTTTGCCGATTGTGCTGTTAATCCCGACCCAACAGCGGAACAGCTTGCCGACATTGCAATTACATCGGCAAAGAATTTTCAGTCCGTTTCTGGCTTGACGCCTTACGTTGCAATGCTCTCATTTTCGACAAAAGGAAGTGCAACCCATCCTCACGTAGACAAGGTGATTGAAGCCACAAGAATTGCCAAAGAAAAGGCACCGGAACTGATGATTGATGGTGAAATGCAAGCTGACGCTGCACTTGTGCCTTCCGTTGGAGAACGGAAGTGCAAAGGTTCCCCTGTTGCAGGCAAAGCAAATGTCCTTATTTTCCCCGACCTTGATGCTGGAAATATTGGTTACAAACTAACAGAAAGATTAGCTGGAGCTTCGGCTGTTGGACCAATCATTCAAGGATTGAGCAAACCCTACTGCGACCTTTCCCGTGGATGCAGTGTTGACGATATGATAAACGTGTCTTGTATCTGCAGTCTTATGGCAAAAGGCTTGGTTTAAGAATTCTTTCGATTACAATCAGATTTGCGGGCAGAAATTATCTGCCCGTTTTTTTAAAACATTTCAAATGCCAAATTTATTCTTGTTCTAATAAAAAGAAAATTTAGTTTCCCTCGTCATTTAATTTTATGTTCAATTAATTTTTACAAAAAATGGCTGCGACACCATCGAAAATGATACCATTAGGAACCGAAGCACCCTATTTCAATCTCTATGACCCAATAGCCCAAAAATATTATTCGCTCGACAACTTAAAAGATGGCAAACCATTGCTTGTAATGTTTATCTGCAACCATTGCCCTTATGTAATGCACATAATTCACAATCTAGTCGAGGTTTCATCCGAATACATAAAAAAAGGTGTAAATATTGTTGCAATAAATCCAAATGATTACATCGCCTACCCCGAGGATAGCCCCGAGAAAATGGTTGAATACGCCCGAAAGTTTAACTACCCTTTCCCTTACTTAATTGATGAAACACAAGAAGTAGCAAGAAGTTACGATGCTGCCTGCACCCCAGATTTTTTCCTTTTCGACAAAGATTTAAAGCTTGTCTATCGTGGGCAATTCGATGATTCCCGTCCCGGGAACAATATTCCACCTACAGGTAAAGACTTAACATATGCAATGGATTGCCTTTTGAACAACAAAGCTATTGATATACCACAAAAGCCTTCATTAGGATGTAGTATCAAATGGAAATCATAACCGAAGTTATTTAAAGGAGTTGCTATGGTAAATGAAATTAAAATGTTCACAATCGACACAGGAACATTTGGATTAGATGGGGGTTCAATGTTCGGAGTTGTTCCCAAACCTCTTTGGACAAAAGCATATTCCGAAGCCGACGAAATGAATCGAATTCCTCTGGCTTCCCGACCTTTGTTAATTTTGGAAAGCAAACGAAAAATTTTGATTGACACAGGAAACGGCAATAAATTCAACGAGAAGCAACAAAAGATTTATAAAATCGATTTGGATAAGTCTAATATTATTAATGCCTTATCAAAGCACAATATTCGTCCAGAAGATATCACCGATGTCATTTTAACCCATTTGCATTTCGACCATTGCGGTGGTTCGACTATCTGGAACGATGGCAATTTAGTTCCAACCTTTCCTTATGCAAAGTATTATGTTCAAAAAGAGCAGTGGGATTGGGCATTATCGCCCACCGAAAAAGACCGAGCCTCGTTCATTCGAGATGACTTCGTCCCCTTGTCCGAACACAACAAAATTGAATTTACCAAAGGCAGGGGTTATTTAACTGACACAATCGAAGTTATTCCTTTCTATGGACATACCAAAGCTATGCAAGGTGTTAAAATTCATCTCAACGACCAAATTTATTTCTACGCTGCCGATTTGTTCCCTACCTCTGCACACATTCATCTTCCCTACATTCTCGCCTACGACAATTTCCCACTTACTACATTGCAAGAGAAAAAAGAAATCCTGAAACAAGCAGTCGAGGAGGATTGGATAATAATTTTCGAACACGATGCTTTTGTAAAAGCTGCAAAAGTTGGTCTTAAAGATGGAAATTACTTCATCAAAGAAAAAATTGATTTATGAGCGTGAAAATTGGAGACAGAATTTTCGAAAATGGTAAAGAATTCATCGCTGTCGAATTTACTTCGAACCTAAGCGAAAACAAAGGAACTTTAATTCGACTTGGTGAAGAAATTGAAAAACAAGTTGCACTTTTCCGACACCAAGGAAAACTCTTTTGTCTCTCAAATATTTGTCCCCATCGACATCAACCCTCAATTTATCGTGGCTACGTTGAAAACGGTTGCGTTACTTGTCCCGAGCATTTCTGGACATATCGACTCGACACCGGAGAGAACATCAACCAAAAGCAAGGAATTAAAAAACTCAAAACATACGAGGTAATTGAGAAGGATGGAGTAATATTAATCCACATAGATTATTTTGAAAAACCTAAGTAGAAAGAATGCAAAGAAATAAATGGAACAACTTAAAAATATCATAAAAAATCGTGCTTTTGAATTGGGATTTTGTGAAATAGGTTTCGCCCGCTACGAAAAGCTTGAAAAAGAGATTCAAAATTACATCCAATGGCTTAAAAATGGCTATTCTGCTACTATGACATATCTTGAAAAAAATATTGATAAAAGAGAAGATGTAAAACTAATTATAGATGATGTTAGAACAATCATCGTTACAGCATATCCTTATTACAATAAGTTCAAACACTCGTCAAATTTATTTAAAATCTCTCGTTACGCCTGGGGAGAAGACTATCATAAAATCTTAGCAGATAAACTTACTAAACTTGTTGATTTTATTAGCGATAAAATCAATGATTTTAAGTATAAAATTTATGTCGACACTGGTCCTTTACTCGAGAAATCTTGGGCAGTCCGCGCTGGGATTGGTTGGCAAGGCAAAAATAGTATGATTATCTCTCGAACTTATGGTTCTTATATCTTTTTGGGAATAATACTTACAAATATTGAATTTGAGCCGGATAAACCAATTAAAGATTACTGCGGAACTTGTACTAAATGTATCGAAAGTTGCCCTACTAATGCGATTGTCCAACCAAAGGTAGTAGACTCTCGCAAGTGTATTTCCTTTTGGACAATAGAAGCAAAGCCTGAATATGAAATTCCTTCATCAATCGACCTAAATGGTTGGATTTTTGGATGCGACATTTGTCAAGAAGTTTGTCCTTGGAATAACAAAGTCAAAATTACAGACGATGTTGCATTTTTTCCCCGCTACAATCAAACAAATCTGGACAAGAATTTTTTGGAAAACTTAACCCCCGAAATCTTTAAAGAGCGTTTCAAAGGCTCACCTATTAAAAGAGCAAAATTCGAAGGATTGAAAAGAAATTTTTTACACATTATCAAAAACATTGAATATGAACAGATTAATCAATGAAAAAAGCCCATACCTATTGCAACATTCAAGTAATCTAGTAGATTGGTTTCCTTGGGGCATCGAAGCATTCGAAAAAGCAAAAACCGAAGATAAACCGATATTCCTCTCCATTGGATATTCGACCTGCCATTGGTGTCACGTTATGGAAGAGGAATCGTTCGAAGACAACGAAATTGCCCAGATTTTAAATGACAACTTCGTTGCAATCAAAGTCGACAGAGAAGAACGACCCGATATAGATGCTTTCTATATGAAAGTCTGCCAAACTTTGACTGGAAGTGGCGGCTGGCCCCTGACAATCATAATGACACCCGACAAAAAGCCTTTTTTCGCTGGTACATATTTCCCCAAAGAAAGCGTTTACGGACGCATTGGTTTGAAGGAACTTTTGCTTAATGTAATCAGAGTTTGGACAACACGCAGGCAGGACATTGAAAATTCAACGGAAAACCTGTTGAATTATATAAAAACTTCCGAAAAAGAGACCAAGAAAGAGGAGCTTGATGAAAATCTCATTCATAATTCATTTAAAAGCTTAGAATTTTCGTTCGACAAAATCAATGGTGGATTTGGCTCTGCTCCGAAATTTCCAGTTGCCCACAACCTTCTTTTTCTCCTCGATTATGCATACTTTTTCAAAAACCCCGTTGCTCTTGAAATGGTCAAAACAACTTTAACCAAGATGCGACTTGGTGGTATTTACGACCAAATCGGCTTTGGCTTCCATCGTTATTCAACAGATGCTAAATGGATAGTGCCACATTTCGAGAAAATGCTTTACGACCAAGGAATGCTTCTTTGGACATTTTCAAAAGCATATCAACATACCAAAGAACCACTTTTTCTGCAAACTGCTGACGAAATAACCCAATTTGTATTCGATGAGTTTCTATGGGATGGAACAGCTTTTTACTCCAGTTTGGATGCCGACAGCGATGGTATGGAAGGCAAATATTACCTTTTCACCTTCACCGAACTCGAATCAATTCTGAAAGAAGATTTCCCAATGTTCAAAGAGATTTTCAATGTCCCTCCCGATGGCAACTTTTACGACCCACATTTTCCAGAAAGAAAAGAGAACATTCTGTACCTATCAAAGGATTTAAAGGAAATTGCAAAAGAAAAGCAAATCGATTTTATTCATTTGTCGAACAAGTTTTCCCAATGGAGAACCGAGCTTGCCAAATATAGAAACATTCGAACAAAGCCTTTCAAAGACTATAAAATTCTAACTGATTGGAACGGTTTAATGTTTGCAGGATTATCTGCATTCTTTTCGGTTACTAAAAATCCTAAAATACTTGACTTGTTTTCAAATTACCATTCCTTTCTTATCAACAAGTTAATTAACGAAGATGGAAAATTGTTCCACTGCTTTATAGATGGAGATTGTACCATTGAAGGTTTCATTGATGATTATGCTTATACCATTTTGGCACTACTCGAAATGTACAAAGCAACATCGCAAGTGAAATGTCTTCAAACTGGTTTAGAACTTTTGGAAAAGGCAATCGAATTTTTTTGGGACGAAGAGGTTTCGGCATTTCGTCTTGCACCACAAAATACCACCGACATTGTATACAATCCAATAGAGTTTTTCGATGGAGCAACTCCTTCGGGAAATTCGGTGATGTATTACAATTTAAATTCGTTTTACAAGTTAACAAGAAAGAAACATCTTCAGGAAATCTCCTCAAAATTGGAAAATACATTTTCTGGTTTAGTTTCCGAAAATCCTTCGGCATACAACTTTTTCAATTTTGCCTTTCAACAAAAAATGATGCAAAATGACGAAATAGTTATATGTTATTCCGATGAGCATCAAATAACAGAATATAAACATCTATTAAGCGATTACAATTTACCCAACGCCCTAATAATCTGGTTTAACATTAACGATAAATCAAATCACAGCGAATTTTTCTGGAAAGATTACAAAATGATTGACAACCAACCCACAGGTTATATTTGTAGCAATTTCCAATGCAAGCAACCAATCACTAATTTTGAAGTTTTTAAAAATGAAATTGAGAAATTTGGAAATATAAAATGAATCAAGAGTATTTTTATGTTACTCTTTCGAGTAAAGAAGAGCTGTTCGAGAAAATAATAGCAATATTAAGCAATTTCCCTATACTTGGTATCGAGGAAATCGATGACAATTTGAAAGTAGCTTTTAAAAAGGAAAACTGGGATAAAATCGACAAAGAATTTCTTCTCGAAGCATTAAAGGTTGCCGACCCAAATATTTCGATAAGCCAAATTGATAAAGAAATCGAGAAGAACTGGAACGAGGAGTGGGAAAAAAATGTTACCCCTGTGATTTTGTCCGATAAAATTTCTGTGGCACCCTCGTGGCGAAAAGGTAGCACGGGCAAGCCCATCGAGATAATCATCGACCCTAAAATGTCTTTTGGCACTGGGCATCATTCCACAACAAAACTAATGGTTCAATTGGCAGAAAAGTATTTGAAACCCAATTCTTTTTGGATTGATGTTGGCACTGGAACAGGAATCTTGGCTATTGTAGCAAATAAACTTGGGGCAAAAGAAGTTTTAGCATTCGATAATAATCCTTGGTCAATAGCAAACGCAAGCGAGAACTTTCGGTTGAACAATATCGATTCGGGTATTGACCTAATTGAAATGGATTTAGACACCTTACCAAACTTACCCGAATGTGATGGCATTTTTGCTAATCTTAATCATGAGTTGGTTATTAGGAACCTTGGCAAATTTCATTCTGCAATTGAGACAAAAAAAGGAGTAGCATTAATTAGTGGAATTCTCATTTACGACTCCAGTGAATTAGAAGAAATTGCACTAAAAAAAGGTTTCAAAATAATAGACAAACTTACAGACCAAGAGTGGTCGGCTTTTGCATTAACAATTTGAGCCAAGTATGAAAATTTCCGCAATTGATATTGGAACAAACACAATCCTTATGCTTGTTGCCGAAGTTAACGAACAAGGTGAAATAATTCCTATTCGAGATTTCCACGAGATAGCAAGATTGGGCGAAGGCTTGAACAAAAACGGCAAAATTTCGGATGAAGCTCTCCAGAGAGCCATCAAAATTTTAAAGTCCTACTCAACTTATTCCAATGAATTGAGAGTTGGTAAAATCTTTTGTGTTGGAACTGCTGCTTTTCGTGATGCCAAAAACTCGGCTGAGGTTATTGAAAAAATTCGAGCAGAAACTGGAATAGAAGTTCGAGTTATCGACGGCGAATTGGAAGCGTTTCTGAGTTTTATTGGAACAATTTCGGACAATAGTTATTCTGTAGTTCTCGATATTGGTGGCGGTAGCACAGAAATTATCGCTGGGGAAGGCGAAAACATCAAGTTTCGCAAATCATTACCAATAGGGGCTGTAAAACTCACTGAAAAGTATTTCAAAGTTCACCCTCCACAAGCAAAAGAACTTGATTTAGCCTATCGAAACATAATAGATGAACTCTCAAAAGTGGACTCCTCCTTTATTAAAGGCAAAATTTATGCAGTTGCAGGAACTCCAACAACGATTTCTGCAGTTGTTCAAGGCTTGAAAGAATACCAAAAAGATAAGATTGAAAACTTTGTTTTAACATACGAAAAAATTATTTGGGCAAAAGAGAAGTTTTTGCAATTGTCAGTATCCGAAATAATCGAAAAACTTTACGTTCCACCAAAACGTGCAGATGTTATTCTGGCTGGAACTATAATTTTGGAAAAGTTCTGCGAATTATTCAACTTGCCTTCAATCATTGTAAGCGATAAAGGGCTACGATACGGAGTGGCAAAGTATTTTTCTCGAAAACTAAACTGAAAATCATTTCACAAGTTAAAATAATTCAAAATATTTTGAACAGCTTTCTGGGTTGCTCCTTCTTCCCCAAGAATACGTCGCAATTTAAGGAATGAATTTTGCATTTGATGATAAACTTCCCTATCTTCGAAAATTGTTTTGAGCGAAGCAAAAATTTTTTCTGGTTGTGCAAACTCTTGTATGAACTCTGGGATATAGTTCCCATCGAGTAAAATGTTAACAATTGAAATATGCTCCAAATTTACCAATCGACGAGCGATAAGATATGTTAGCACGGAAGTTTTGTAAAACATCACAAAAGGTAACCCAAGTAATCCAGCCTCGAGATTCGAAGTTCCAGACTTAATTACCCCAGCCTTGCTTGTTCTTAAAACTTCGAGTGAATCGTATTCAAATCTTACAGACTTAATACGCTCTCCTAAATAATTTTTCAAAAGAATTTCGTTCTCAAAATTTGATATTGGTATCACAATCTCATATTTAGAACTAAATGATTTAATCAATTCTACCAATTTTGAGATTAATGTTAGATGGTGCAATATTTCCACTTTCCTTGAGCCCGGCAAAAGAGCAATCGTATCGTCCCTTTCCTCAAAATTTAAAAATAGCTCTTTAAAAATTGGCAAATCCAACAAAGGATGTCCAACAAATTCCACATTCTTCAAATACTTGGAGAAAAAGTCTTTTTCGAAAGGGAAAACTACAAGGAGTAAGTCAACATTCTTCTGAATTGTCTTTATTCTTCTTTGTCCCCAAGCCCAAAGTTGAGGTGCAATGTAATAGCAAACGGGAATTTTATATTTTTTTGCAATTTTTGTCAATCGCAAGTTGAAGCCCGGAAAATCAACACAGATAAGCAAATCAATTTTTTGTGTCTTAAAAATTTCCTCACATTTGTTAAAAACCCATTTAAAAAATTTCAAATTTTTGAGAACTTCTGCAAAGCCAACAACAGAAATCTTGGAAATATCAACGATGGTTTCCAGTCCCGATTTAGCCATTTTGCTTCCGCCAATTCCAATGAAGTTCAAATTTGGGCGATTCCTCCTAAGCTCCTCCATTAACAACGAAGCGTGAATATCGCCCGAGCTTTCACCTGCTACAATAAATACATTTAATTGTTTTTCCATAAATCCTATGTTCTTGGAATGGTGAATAGGCGGAATTTTTCTGTGGATTTTTCAATAGAAATTCTTTCAAGAAAATATTTTTGGGCACAAAATTCTTCCACGTCGGGAGCAGGAGTGATTTTCTCGTAATTTCCATCGGGCAATAATCGCCAAGATTTTGTATTGTCTTTCCAATAAAGTTCTAAAATTTTATACAATTCATTTTTCAATTTCTGGTCTTCGACAGGATACATTAATTCAATTCTTCTATGCAAATTTCGAGTCATCCAATCTGCACTTGAAAGATAAATTTCGGGATTTCCATTGTTCTTGAAGTAAAAGATTCTACTATGTTCCAAAAATCGACCAAGAATGCTTCGGACCTCAATATTTTCGCTTATCCCTTTGACTCCCGGAACCAAACAGCAAATGCCACGAACAAGAAGTTTAATTTGGACGCCTTTCTGCGAGGCTTTGTAAAGTTCCTTAATAACCTCTTCGTGGGCAATCGAATTCATCTTTGCAAATATCAAGCCGGGGTTATCGGGTGTGGAATATTCAGCCTCTCGCCTAATTAGTTCAATAAGTTTATCTTTTAATTGATACGGTGCAACAATGAACTTCCTCCAATCTCTAAATTTAGAATAACCAGTCAGCACATTAAAAAGATGAATAGCGTCCCAACCGAAATCCTCTTTGGAAGTAAACAAGCCAATATCGGTATAGATTCTTGCTGTAACAGAATTGTAATTACCTGTACTTAGATGAATGTATTTACGATATTGATTTCCTTCCCGTCGTATGACTAATGCAATTTTGCAGTGTGTTTTATATCCCACAACACCATAAATAACATTCACTCCCTTCGATTCAAGCTCCTTAGCCCAACCGATGTTGCTTTCTTCGTCGAAGCGAGCTTTAAGTTCAACAAAAGCCACAACATCTTTTCCGTTCTCTGCTGCTTTCATTAAAGCATCTACAATCGGGGCATTCTTTCCAACGCGGTAAAGTGTGATTTTAATCGAAACGACGTTGGGGTCGTCGGCGGCACTTCGAATAAAACGAAGCACACTATTGGTAAACGAATCAAAAGGATGATGAACCAGCAAATCGGAATGGGCAAGGACCTCGAAAATACTTTTGTTTGGGTCGCGTAATTCTGTTGGAATTCGTGTTTGAAACGGTATGTCTTTTAATTCCCTTCTATCAATAGAAAGGAAATACATAAAATCTGGCATTTTCGATGGACGATTTAGCCGATAAACCGAGTCGGTCCTAATATTAAGGTGGTCCATCAAAAATTGCAGGAGTCGGTCGTCCATTCGGGTGCTCACTTCCAAGCNAACGACGGCGGTCCCCCACTGCCTGAGCTTAATTTGCTCGGAGATTTCTGCAAGCAAGTCTTCCGCTTCGTCTTCGGCAATTTCAATATCGGCATCCCGTGTGACTCTGAATGTGTTTGCCGATACAACTTCGTAGCCGGGAAAGAGTAAATCCCGATTCGCTTTGATGATTTGCTCAACAAGAACAAAATGGTATTCGTGGGGATTTGAACGAGGAAGTCGAACAAATCGTTCTATTTTATCTGAAAGCTGCACGAAGTTAACAAAGTATGGGGAACGTGGATTATCCTTTTCTTTCAGCACAAAAACAATATTCAAAGCTCGATTAATCAAATTTGGGAAAGGATGAGCTTGGTCTATTATTCTTGGAGTTAACAATGGCAGAAGATATTTGCAAAAATAATCTTTAAGATAAAGTTGGTCTTCCTCTGTTAATTCTTTGTAATTTAATACATAAATTCCGTTTTGTTGTAGTTCGGGGAGAATTTCGTTAAAATATATTTCCTCTTGCAGTGAGTACAATTCCAGAACCTTTTTCCTGATTTCCTCAAGTTGTTCTTTTGGTGTTAAGCCGTCCATCGAAAGCTCAACAACACCGGATTCCAACTGTCTTTTCAAACCAGCAATTCTTATCATAAAAAATTCATCAAGATTGGAACTAAAAATCGATAGAAACTTTAATCTTTCCAACAAAGGATGGTTTTTATCGCGTGCTTCAAGAAGAACTCTCTTGTTGAATTCTAAAAAGCTTAACTCACGATTAAAGAACAACTTATTTATTTTCGCTTTGCTTTGAGTGCCGTTCTTTTTTAAATTTTTCTGAATTCCTTTCATATAATTTCCCAAAATTTACTTAATTTACAATGTAATTTATGTAAAATTTTACAATAGAGAAAATATGAAGACAAAAATAATACCAAAATGTGCTTTCTTTTTTGCACTTTTTTTAGCCTTTGTTCAATTATCCTTCTCGCAGCCAGCACGCGATACATTGGCTCCTATTTGGAATACCATCCCAGTTCCAACCCAATCCCACATTCGAGTGATTTCTTTCGATAGCAGCGATGTTATGTATATTGGAGTTTGGGGACAAGGCATTTTCCGTTCATTGAATCTTGGTCAAAACTGGACTGAACAAAACAATGGTTTAACAAACAAATTTGTGACCTCAATCGAGTTCGACCAGAAAGGAAGAATTTTTGCCTCTACTTATGGAGGCGGTATCTTTGTTTCAACTAACAACGGGGCAACTTGGTCGNCGATTAACTCTGGCCTGCCAAGCTTAAAAATCAAAGCATTAAAAATTAAATATCCCGATACAATTTTTGTCTCTGTCGAAGGCTATGGAATTTATAGATTTGTTGGAACTGGCGGAAATAAAACTGCTGTCAACAGTGGACTCTGGTTCCGAGATGTTAACTGTTTAACTATTGGCGACAATGGTTCTGTTGTTGCAGGAACAAACGGAGGTGGCATTTACTACTCGAACGACAATGGCAATTCGTGGCGTCGTAGTGGTTTCGCAGATAATTTCAAAGTCATAACCTCCTTTGCAAAAAATGGATTTGGAGAAATTTTCTGTGGAACATATCAAGGAGGTGTTTTCTCCTCAGCCGACCATGGCCTATCTTGGGTGGTTTTCAAACGAAAAGACACCCTAAAAAATGTTACTGCTGTTACTTATTACAAAAATGCGGAACCAATCGCAGGTACAGACCGGATTGGTGTCCTTCGTTTTGATTCCAGAGCAACAGAGGACTGGCGACTTACAAGCTTGCGTGACATTGGAATAACTGCTCTTGGGCGGAGCCGTCAAGGAATTCTATTTGCTGCTACCATTGATGGTTCACTCTTTAAAAGCACTGACGGCGGCGCCAATTGGTCCAGTATCATTTCACCAAAAAATAACATAAAAGCTTTCTATTCATTCAACAATGTTCTTTTTCTCTCAACAAGTTCCTATAACTTATATCGTAGCACCGACTACGGATTGTCTTGGCAAGATATTTCAATAAGTAACCTTTGGGTCACCCGCTTAGCTAATGATTCCTCTGGACGACTCTTTGCCATTTGCCGTTCAACACTGGCTCCGCGAGGGTATTTATTGGTTTCTACAAATCTGGGGGACTCTTGGGATACAGTTTTAACCAAACAAGACACAACATTCACTGTTCTTGCCAATCGAAACAACTTATATTTTCTTGGCCTTTCCTTCCAGCCAGCAGACCCCAAAAATCCGAATTCCCCTTCCAGTGATGTTATGCGGTCTACCGATGGGGGCACCTCGTGGACAATTCTAGGAATTCATTCCCAATCAACACAAGGCATAAGTGCTATTGGCTTTAATACTAACGGAACAGTTTACATTTCTTTGACTGATAGCGTAATTAAATCAACAAATAATGGGAATACTTGGTCTATTGCTCTAAATAAGTCGGCTAACAATTATCGGGATATTGCATTCACCAGAAATGGCACAATTTATGTCGCAGGAGATTTTGCTTTGCTGCGTTCTACAAACGATGGCTTAACTTGGAGTTCGAAACCAATTTCTGCTGAATTTCAATTCCTCCGCTCGGTAATTGTTTCTAAATTTGACCAAATTTTGTTTAGTAGTTACTATGGAGGGCTCCAAACTTCTATCAATAATGGTGCCAGTTGGGATTCTACTCATATCACTTTTGGCTTTTTGAAGGAAAATATCGCTTCCCTTTTGTCCGATAATAACGGCTTTTTGTGGATTGTTACGAATACAAACATTTATCGCGGAATCGACCCCAATGGCTTGCCAGTTCCAAAACTTTTTGAGCCTCCGCATACTTCCCAAGGTATTCCCCTTTCAACATCCTTCAAATGGTCAAAAATTCCTTATGGCGACTTGTTTGAATTTGAAATCTCCGACGAGAGCGATTTCAATAATGTGAAAGAGCGAATTATATTTGGCGATACTTCGTGGACAAACTATTATACTTTGTCCTACAATACATTATACTTTTGGCGAGTTAGAGCAAGATTGAATAATGCTCTGGGCAACTGGTCCCAAACTTTTGCTTTCACAACCATAATCTCTCCACCTAAACTTATTTCTCCTCCAAACAATACCGGAGGGCACCCCATTCAACCAACTTTCGTTTGGTCAAAAGTTGAAGACGCATCTGGCTACATTCTCCAAGTATCTAAAACACCCGATTTTAAGACATTAGTAATCAACAAAGAACTAAGTCGAATAAACGACACAACATACGCAGACAATGCCAAACTGAACTATGCAACCGATTACTACTGGCGTGTTGCTGCAAAATCTGGTAAATCACAATCAGACTGGTCCGAGGTCTGGAAATTTAGAACCAAGGTGCAAGCTCCCAAATTACGTTCTCCTGCAAACACAACCTATGGTATTCCTCTTGTTGCAACGTTAAGGTGGGACCCAACCGAAGGTGGAAGTACTTATGAAATCCAAATCGCTCTTGATGAAAACTTCGAAAATAAATTTTTCGATGGTGTTAGCCAAGCAAATGACCATTTCGATACAAAATTGCTTGAATACTTCACCAAGTATTATTGGCGGGTTCGTGCTTCGGATGAATATGCCCCAAGCGATTGGTCCGAAACTTGGTGGTTTATTACTACTATTCAGGCGCCTGAATTAATTTCGCCATCAAACAATTCCAAAAACCTAAAATCTCCTATCGTCTTGAATTGGTCAAATTGGGAAAAGGCAACTCAACACCATATTCAAATTGCAACAGATAACAATTTCAACAATCTTGTAGTTAATGATTCTAATCTTACAACAAATAGTTTCTCTTTCGAAAATATCAAACCAAATACAAAATATTACTGGCGTGTGCGTTACCGCGTAAACAACTATGCCGGTTTATGGAGCGAAACATTTTCCTTCGCTACGTCAATTGGTGTTCCAAAACTCCTTTTCCCACCCAACGATACAACCAATATGCCACTATACTTCACATTTAAGTGGAAGCCAGTAGAAGGTGCCGAATTTTACGAGTTTGTTTTGAGCACAAATCCCAATTTCAGTCAAAACATTGTTTTCCAAAACGATATGGTAACTTCTACTCAACTCGATATTTCCGACTTATCCTATGAAACAACATATTATTGGCGAGTTCGCGGGAAAACTGCCCAAGGAGATGGTAACTGGTCTGAGACTTGGAAATTTCAAACTCAAAGCCAACCCGGTTCTGTCGATGAATTTTTATCTACGATAACAATTTATCCCATTCCTGCAAGCGATTATCTTATGATTGAATTCCCAGATGGGAATATTCCAAATAAAATCGAAATCAAAGACATACTTGGGAAGTCACTTGCACAATACACTTTTGCAAAAGCACAAGGCAATTCCATACGACTTGATTTATTTGATTTGGAAAAGGGAATTTACTTTATTATTTTAGAATTTGAAGGAAAAAGATATATACAAAAAGTAATAAAGTTATAAAAGAAAAGCAAATGTTAACTTTAGAAAAATTGCTTGATATACCCGAAGTAGCAACATTACCTACTGTTACTACAAAAATTTTACAAGAAATCGAAGACAATAATGTCGATATTCGTAAGGTCGCACACACTATTGAAACCGACGCTCCCTTGACCGCCAAGGTTCTTAAAGTTGCTAATTCGGCAATTTATGGTTTGCGAACCCCTGTTTCTAACATCGTACAAGCAATTATTACAATCGGACTAAACCGACTCGCCAACATTGTAATTGGAATTTCGATATTTTCCCGTTTTATGTTGCGGAGCCAGGAATACGCCAAGCAACTTATGGAAAAATTTTGGTGGCATTCTGCTTCGACAGGGGTTGTCTCGAAATCACTTGCCAACAAAATTGGTCGAAACTACAAGGAAATGGAGTTTATCGGTGGCTTGCTTCACGATTTCGGCAAACTCATCCTTATGCAATACAGGCTTAGCGATTATGTAAAAGCAATCGAACTTACTACAACCGAAGGAATATTAGATGTTGAAGCAGAGAAAAAAATATTTGGTTTCGACCATTTGGAGGTTGGCTCCTTTATTGCAAAGAAATGGAAACTTCCTAACGCAATTGTTAATGTAATGGGATATCACTCAAAGTTGAACTTTCTCAAAGAAGATGTTGAGCTTGCCGCTGTAATTAGATTTTCCGATTTGCTTTGCGAAATGTGGGGAGCCGACTTCTTCGAAGGCTACAAAATTGTTAACTTCGAGGAGCAACCCTCGTGGAAAATTCTGGTTGAGTGTGTTCCTTCCCTCAAAGATTTAGACCTCGAAAAATTTACTTTTGAATTAGAAGAAGATTTCAAAAAATCGAGCGAATTCTTGAAAATTATTTCATCAGTTTAATTATATTTTCAACAATATTCTTTTAACAATTTTTTCGGTTGAACCCAATCTATTAGAAAAGAACTTCATTGCTTCGTCAGAAGTTTTTGTTAATAAGTTTTTATCGAAATAAAACTTCCTCAACCAGTTTTCGAGTTCGCCACTATTCTGAACAACTTTAAGAATGCCTGATTTTTCGAGAGTTACAGCCTCTGGGGAATTAGAAATGTTACCCCCGCAAAAAATTGGCAAGCCATAGCCCAACGGCTCAATTACACTGTGAATTCCTCTGCCAAAACCCCCTCCAACATACGCTACATCTCCAAGAGAGTACAAATCGAGTAACAAGCCCACTCGGTCGACTAAAATGTTTTTTCCCAAAATTACATCCTCGATATTATGATTTCCCTCAATCATAGAAACCAAGCTACTAAACCTTATAGTCTTGGGGTCAAGGGATTCGATAAATTTGAGCCTCTGCTCAGTTGGCTCGTGAGGAACATAAATTATTTTTAGATTTATTTCTGCTTCTAACTTATTTTTTGCCTCAACAATTAGCTCGATGTCTTTACCCCAAATACTCCCTGCCACGAGCACAAATTGATTGTCGAAGCAACTTCTATCGAATGGCAAAGTTTTTGGGGAAGCAATTTTTTGAGCAACACGGTCGTAACGAGCGTCGTAGATTAATTCCAGCGGACATTTCAACTTTAAATTCTCGAAATAATTGAAGTCATTTTCACTTACAGGAAAAACCATAGTAAATAAATTGTAAGCATATTTAAAATAGGCACGATTAATCCATCCGTCTGCAAAACGAAAAGGTTTTGAAGCAGAAACGAGAAAAACTGGTATTCTTTGCCTCTTTAACTCCACCAGAAAATTTACCCAAAGTTCATACTTGATAAAAATCGCAAAATCGGGCTTGATAGCAGATACAAATTCCTTGGCGTTCTTTGGTGTGTCGAAAGGAAGATATAAAATCACATCTGCAAATGGATAATTCTTTTGGTGTTCGTAACCGGATGGAGAGAAAAAAGTTGCAATAATAGCAATATCGGAGTTGTTGTTTTTAAGATATTCAATTATTGGCTTTGCCTGTTCAAATTCACCCATAGAAGCTGAATGAATCCACACTTTCTTTTTTGTTTTCAGACTTTCCAAAATCTTTTTGTTCTTCTTGAATAGGGATTTCCACTCTCTTTCCCTTGTTCTAAACTTCCGCGAGAACAAAAAAATTAATGGTCTTAAAAGGTATAGAAGATAAATTAAGATATTGTAGAAAATTTTAATCAATTCCTAACTCGCTTTTTAAAAACATTCCGGTTAGGCTTTTGGGATTTCGAGCAACTTCTTCGGGTGTACCTTCGGCGACGATTTCGCCACCTTCATCCCCACCTTTTGGTCCAAGGTCAATAATCCAATCGGCACACTTAATCACATCAAGATTGTGTTCAATAACAATGACCGTATTTCCTTTATCCACAAGTTCATTCAAAAGATTAAGTAAAAGCCGAATATCTTCGAAATGTAGACCAGTCGTAGGTTCATCGAGAAGGTAAAGTGTTTTCCCAGTACCGCGCTTAGAAAGTTCCGTAGCAAGTTTAACCCTTTGAGCCTCTCCGCCCGACAAAGTTGGCGCCTGCTGTCCTAACTTAATATAGCCAAGCCCAACTTCATTCAATGTTTGAAGCACTTTCTTAATTTTCGGTATATCCTTAAAGAACTCGACAGCCTCGGCAACAGTCATCTCCAAAACATCGGCAATGGATTTTCCTTTATATTTTACAGAAAGAGTCTCGTCGTTGTAACGTTTCCCCCCGCAGGTATCACAAACAACATAAACTTCGGGAAGGAAGTTCATTTCAATAACTTTCATCCCGGCGCCCAAGCAATCTTCGCATCTTCCGCCGGGCACATTGAAAGAAAATCGTCCTGCTTTGTACCCGCGTAGTCTCGATTCAGGCAGCATTGCAAAGAAATTCCGAATCTCGGTAAAAACTCCTGTATATGTTGCAGGGTTCGAACGCGGTGTCCTCCCGATAGGCGATTGGTCTACTTCAATTATTTTGTCAATATTTTCGATACCTTCGATGCTATCGTATGGCAATGGTTTCTTCGTAGTACTATAAAAATGATTTGCCAATATTGGATATAAGGTATCGTTGATTAAAGTAGATTTACCAGAGCCGCTTAAACCAGTAACACAAATGAATAATCCAAGAGGAATTCTAACAGTAATATTTTTTAGATTGTTACCACGAGCTCCTCGAAGGATAATCGCTTTGCCATTCCCTTTTCTTCTTTTCTTTGGAACTTCGATTCGCCTTTCGTTAAGCAAATATTGAGCTGTTAAAGATTTTTTTAATGTTCCCTTATCCAGATTTGAAAGAGCTTGCGGCGAGGAAGCAAAAACTATTTCACCCCCATTGATTCCTGCTCGTGGTCCTAAGTCGACAATATAGTCAGAATTTTCAATTGTGGCTTTATCGTGTTCAACAACAATAACCGTATTGCCAATGTCCCGCAATTTTTTTAGTGAATCGATTAATTTATGATTATCATATTGATGAAGACCAATGCTCGGTTCGTCAAGAACATAGGTAACACCAACAAGTTCGGACCCGAGTTGAGCAGCCAGCCTAATTCTCTGTGATTCACCGCCGGAAAGAGTTCGGACTGACCTGTCGATTGACACATAACCGATACCTAACTTTTCCAAAAATCCAAGTCTATCAACAAGTTCCTTGAAAATTAGTTTTGTAATCAACATTTCCCTTTCGGTCAAAGAGTCATAAATTTGCTTCAAAATGGCTCGGGCTTTGATTACATCACTCCTCGAAATATCATAGATAGAAAAACCGTGAACAAATACATTCAAACTTTCTTCCCGCAGTCGAGCTCCGTTACAAACCGAGCAGGGGAAGCCTCGTATATATTTTTCCAGTGTCTTTATTATCGTTGGAGCTTCGGAAGTCTTGTAAAGATTTCGCAGAGCATTAATTATTCCCGTGTATGTATGCTTATAAAGCGTAGAATCTGGTTTTGGCTTGTAAAAAATCTCAATTGGTTCGTCAGGGTCTCCATAAAGTAGCAAATTCAATTCGTGTTCTGTAAATTCTTTCAATGGCTTCGACAAGTCAATGTTAAACTTTTGTGCAAAAGCAACTACCTGCTCCAAAAGCCAAACGAATCGTGAATCTTGCAAAATTTCAATCCCACCTTCTGAAATCGATTGCTCTTTATCGGGGATTAGTAAATCTACATCGAAATCAAACAATTCGCCAATTCCATCACAATTTGGACAAGCACCATATTTGGAATTATACGAAAAGCTATTCGGTGCCAACGGTTCGAAAGCCCGACCACATTTGGGACAAGAATAATTTATGCTCATTATGGTTTCGCTTTGGCTTTCATTTTCGAACACAATTAAGTTGCCTTCGCCATAGTTCAATGCAAGGTCGCAGGATTGATATAATCTTTGCTCTTGATTCTTGCTAACCTGAAGCTTATCGATAACAAGTTCAATATTGTGCGTTTGATATCTCGCTACTTTCATATCTTCAACAAGTTCCCGGAATTCACCATCCACTCGGACNCGGGTGAATCCAAGCCGATAAAATTGTTCAAAAAGCTCGCGATAATGTCCTTTCCTTCCACGAACCACAGGGGCAAGAATTTGGATTTTGTCGCCATCGAAGTTTGTTAAAATGCTCTCAACAATTTGGTCTAATGTTTTCTTTTCCACAGGAATATGACAGTCGGGGCAATACTGACCCCCTATTTTTGCAAAGAGCAATCGAAGATAATCGTAAATTTCTGTAACAGTTCCAACGGTGGAACGGGGATTATGACTAATTGTCTTTTGCTCTATTGAAATTGATGGCGAAATTCCTTCTATAAGGTCAACCTCGGACTTTTTGTAATTTCCAATGAATTGTCGGGAATAGGCAGAAAGACAATCAACATATCTTCGGTGTCCCTCGCTATAAATTGTATCGAATGCAAGCGTCGATTTCCCCGAGCCCGACAATCCTGTTATCACAATGAATTTGTTGCGAGGCAAAGACAAATCGATGTTTTTTAAATTGTGCTCTCTTGCACCTTTAACTTTTATATATCCGTTAGTTTCCAATGTTTTTGAAAGAATTTCTTTCTCTTTCTTCATAATTTAAAAGTCTAATCTAAAGACCCAAAAATTGAATTAATGGTAATACGACGAATGAGTATCTTCAAAATTATTTAGTATATCGAAATCAATGCAAAATCTTTTTGCCAAGATTATTGTAAATATAATACTTAACTACTATTCCCAGTATTTGAACATTATATTTTAAATTTGTATTTTTTAAAATCTGGTAAAAATCTTGGAAAAGTGGAAAACCCTAAAAGTGATAGAAAGCATCGACCTTAAAATTTTTGCTGCTCAATTGATTAAACGGGAAAATCCGAAAACCAAAAGTACTTCCGACTTTGTTGTTCTCAACTCGAAGGACTGGGTAAACATAATTCCCGTAACAACCGATAATAAAATCGTTATGATTCAGCAATATCGCCAAGGGATAGACGAAATCACACTCGAAATTCCAGGAGGATTAGTTGAACACGGCGAAGAACCTTCTTCGGCAGCCACACGCGAATGTATGGAAGAAACAGGTTACTTTTCGCCTGAACCTGCTATCCTTCTGGGTATGATTCATCCAAATCCTGCATTCCTTAACAATTCGTGCTATACATTTTTGTGGAAAAATGTTGAAAAGAAGTTCGAAACAAAATTCGACAAAAACGAGGATATAGAAATCTTGCTTGTTGATGAAAACGAAATTGAATATTACATTCGTTCAGGGAAAATTACGCATTCTATTGTTCTTAATGCTTTCTTGTTTTATTTTCTAAATAAGAAAAACAAAATTTTATGAGTAAAACAATTGCAATAGCGAATCAAAAAGGTGGTGTTGGCAAAACTACAACAGCAATAAATTTATCTGCTTCGTTGGCTTCAACAGGGAAAAGGATTCTCCTTATTGATATTGACCCGCAGGGAAATGCTACCAATGGTTTTGGCTTTGAACAAAACAAACTCGAAAAAACTACATACGAGGTTCTAATCGGGAAAGAAGAAATCGAAGATGCTATTTTACAAACTGAAATACCAAATCTTTCATTGCTCCCTGCAAATATCAATCTTGTTGGAGCAGAAATTGAACTTGTTAATTTTGTTGGGCGCGAAAAAATTTTGAAGCAAAGAATCGCACCAATCAAAAATCAATATGATTTTATAATCATTGATTGCCCGCCATCGTTGGGCCTGCTTACAGTGAATGCTTTAACCTGTGCCGATAGTGTGTTAATCCCCGTTCAGTGTGAATATTATGCACTCGAAGGTCTAAGCAAATTATTGAACACAATTCATATGGTTCGTAAGGCATTAAATCCTGAACTTGGCATCGAAGGTGTTCTGTTGACTATGTTTGATTCACGTTTACGGCTTTCCAACCAAGTTGCTGCGGAAATCTGGAAGCTCTTTGGAGATAAGGCATTCAAAACTGTTATAAATCGAAATGTTAGGCTTTCGGAAGCACCGAGCCATGGCAAACCAATTATTTTATACGACCCTTCCAGTGTGGGTTGCAAAAATTACCTTGACCTTGCAAAGGAAATCTTGAAAAATAATAAGTAAAATAAATAGATATGAAAGAAAAAAAGCAACAATTTGGATTAGGCAAAGGATTAAGCTCTTTGATTCAAACGAACTTGGAGACACTGGAACAAACAGACGAAAAGGCGAAACTTCTTGCCCAAATTTTTCAAGAGGTGGAAATAAGCAAAATTCAATTTAATCCTTATCAGCCTCGACGGAATTTTGACGACAAAAACATAGAAGAGCTTGCTGAATCAATCAAAATAAATGGAGTGATTCAACCAATTACACTACGAAAAACCGAAACAGGTTTTCAATTAGTCAGCGGAGAACGAAGAATTCGTGCAGCACTTAAAGCTGGGCTTACAAAAATCCCAGCATTTATCATCTCGGTGGACGAAGATTATAAAATGCTCGAAATNGCNTTGATAGAAAATATTCAACGCGAAGACCTAAACCCAATNGATTTGGCAAATGGTTTCAAAAAGTTAGCAGAAGAATTCCATTTTACNCAGGAAGAAATCGCCCATCGTGTTGGAAAAGACAGGTCGACAATTACAAACATAATCAGGCTTTTAAAATTGCCTATCGTTGTTCAAGATAGCCTAAGAAAAGGCGAAATTTCCATCGGACACGCTAAGGTTTTATTATCTCTGGANAACGACGAGTTAATAAAACAAGCATGGAAAAAGATTATTGAGAACAATCTTTCTGTGCGTCAAACCGAAAAATTGATTACGAGCCTATTGACTAATAAACCAAAGGAGACAAAACCTAAAAAAATTACTGTCGACAGCAATCTTCGATACTTTGAGCAGGAAATTTCCAAAACCATAGGAACTAAGGTCAAAATCGAAGATAGGAACAAAAAAGGTAAAATTATCATAGAATACTACGGAAAAGAAGATTTCGAAAGAATTGTCAATCGCCTGCTCAAATCCGAATAAAATTCAAGCCTGTACGGGTGAATGAAAAAAATTATAAATTTTCCGTGCCAAATTATTCCCAACAACTTCTGCAAGTTGTTCTAAGCTTTTTTCTTTTATTTCCTTCACCGAACCAAAAGTTTCAAGTAGTTTTTGGGTGGTTTTAGGACCAACACCTTTAATATCAAGGAGTTCAGTAGTCAAGGTTCGTTTATCTCGAAGTTTCCGATGATAAGTAATCGCAAAGCGATGTGCTTCATCCCGAATTTTTTGGATTAGTTGCAAAGTTTGGGATGCTCGAGAAAGTTGAATGGGCTCAGTTAGTTCGGGCTTAAAAATTTCCTCCATTTTTTTGGCAATCGAAATAATAGGAACTTTATCCTTAATCCCAAGTTCTTCGAGCACAGATATTGCGCTACTAAGTTGCCCCTTTCCACCATCAATAATCACAAGGTCGGGTAAGCTTTTTTCCTCTTCGAGCAACCTTTTATACCGCCTGTAAACAGCTTCCTTCATTGCAGCAAAGTCATCGTTTTGCTGAACTGTTTTGATTTTGAACCTTCGGTATTCGCTTTTCAAAGGTTTTCCATCTTTAAAAACAACCACGCTCGAAACAAATTCAGAGCCTTGAATATGGGAATTGTCGAAACATTCAATAATTCGTGGGGGTTTTGGAAGTTGTAGGTCCTTTTGGAATTCCAAAATACGCTTTGGCAACTCAGCGTCCTTCTTCATTAAAGCTAAAATGTGCTCCTTCAACTGAAATTCAGCATTTTCGTTTGCAAGGTTCACCAGCTTTCTTTTATCACCAAGTTTCGGAATAATCAATTCAACTTTTTTACCTTTCTTTTCCTTCAAATATTCGCGAATAAAATTCTCTTCCTCCAACTCAAATGGTAACAAGATTTCCTGTGGAATAAAATCATTCTCGAGATACCATTTTTCGAGGGCAATCTGCAAAATCTTCTTCTCGGTGTATTCCAAAGAATTTTTTAGAACAAAGTGCCTTTTTCCAATTAATCTGCCATCTCGGATTGTAAAAATTAGNACACACGAAAAATCGCTCTCGGTGGCGAAACCAAAAACATCTCGGTCGACCAACTCTGTCGAAACTATCTTTTGCGAAGCAGAATATTCTTTCAAAAGCAGATATTGATTTCTAAAGTAAGCGGCTTGCTCAAAATCGAGATACTCCGCCGCTTCTTCCATTTTTTGAAGTAACAACTTCTCGACCTCGTTAGTTTTCCCGTTAATCAAACTTATTGCATTTTTTACATTTTCCTGATAATCCTTTAACGAAATAAAACCTTCGCAAGGTCCATCACATTTTTTAATTTGATAATCGAGACAAATTTTGAACTTACCATTGGCTATTCCTTCCTCCGACAAGTTCAATTTGCAACTTCTTAAACGGAATATCGTTCTAACAAGGCGAATCATTCTCTTCATATTTTTCACATCAGTGTAAGGTCCAAAATATTTTGAACCATCACGNACTACTCTTCTTGTTGAGAAAATCCTCGGGTAAGGTTCATTNGTAATTNTAATGTAAGGATANGTTTTATCGTCCCTTAACATTATGTTATATCGAGGCTTATGCCTTTTAATTAAAGTATCTTCGAGAATCAAAGCCTCCGCTTCGGTGTCGGTGATTATGTATTCCAAGTCGTGAATATTTCTCACCAATGCCGTGGTTTTTGCGTCGAAATGCTTGTTCGATTGAAAATACGAACGAACTCTATTCCTAATGTTCGAGGCTTTGCCGACGTAGATTACTTTCCCATTCTTGTTTTTGTAAATGTAAACACCAGGATTACTGGGCAAGTTTTTTATCTTGTCTTTTAGTTCTAACCCAATTTCTTTGGTAAAATTCGATAAGTCTAATTCTTCCATTGCCCTTCTAAATACAATTTTTTTTGTAAGTTTGTAATGTAAATAATGTAAATTTTATTATGTCTAAAATCAAAGTTGTAACTATCGATTTTTGGAACACACTTTTCGACTCTTCAAATGGAATTGAAAGAAACGAACATCGCATAAAGAAATTGAAATCTGCTTTCGAATCGATTGGGTTGGAAATTTCTGACTCCGATTACGAAAAAGCAATGCAAGACGCTTGGGAATATTTCAATAATATTTGGCGAAATGAACAAAGAACAATTTCCACCCGAGATGCCATCCAGTTTTTTTGGAACTACTTCCAAGCCCCCGTTATTGAAGAACTTATCGAAGACGTTGTCGATACATTCGAAAAAAGCATTTTGGTTCACCCCCCAACATTAATCGAAGGCGTCCCAGAAGCATTGGAAAGTCTTTCGAAAAAATTCAAATTGGCGATTGTATCCGACACAGGATTTTCGCCGGGCTCGATTTTAAGGGAACTTCTTAAAATTTCGGGAATATACGATTATTTCTCTTACTTCAGTTTTTCTAATGAAACTGGCGTCGCCAAGCCACACCCCAAAGCTTTCCTAAGTGTCTTGAATCATTTCGATTGCGAACCGCAAAATGCTCTTCATATTGGAGATATTGAGGAGACAGATATTCAAGGAGCCAAAAATTTGCAAATGTTCGCCATACGCTTTATTGGCAATCACCTTGATTTTCTTAATGAAGATTCGGAAGTTCACACTCTCGCTGATGCAATAGCAACTTCTTGGAAAGAAATTCCTCAAATTATCGACGAAATTGATTCAAATGGACACACTGAATCCCACTAAAATTGGTATTTTCGGCGGCTCTTTCAATCCTGTTCACATTGGACACTTGATAATAGCACAACATTTCGTCGAGGAATTGAACCTCGATTATTGCTACTTCGTTCCCAATTATATTTCGCCTTTCAAAATTGGCGACAATGAGATAATCCCTTCGCATACCCGATTGGAAATGCTTAGATTAGCAACTGAGGATAATCCAAAATTTATTATCGACACATTTGAAATCAACAAAGCCGATATATCTTATACCTACCAAACTATTCTGTATTTTAAAAACAAATTCCCCAGTGCACAATTATTCCTTCTTGTTGGTTCCGACCAAGCCGAAAAATTTACTCTTTGGAAAAACTGGGAAACTATACTCGATAATGCTAATCTTGCTGTC
>RCNO01000024.1 GCA_003731685.1 Bacteroidetes/Chlorobi group bacterium MS-B_bin-24 | reverse complement strand
ATTTTTATGTTCGACACAGCGGAAATACCTTCGGGCGTATATTTTGTAACAATACAAGCAAGTAGCGGGAGCAAGGTTTACAAACTGATTGTGCTTAAATAGATTAAGGCAAATTCGCTCGAGCAGCGATATTCATCAAAATTCCTTTTTCCTTATTCGTGATATACCCATTTTTCATTAGCCAGTTAGTCAAATGTGCCATACAACTGACAAAATCACCGTGATTGCGAGAATTATTGATACAGTCTTGAATTTTCTGTGAAATTCTCGTACCATCGTCAAGCACCTTATCTTGGATTTCGGTCTCAAATCGATTGCCATCCTTATCAACTATCACAATATACGATGTCGATGGAGGAGGTAGCACCACTGCATTCTCGGAAATCGAATTTGTAATAGAAGAACTATTATCCTTTATGCAAGAAAAAAGTAAAACTGCGAGCAAAGCAAGCAGAATTAAAATAACTTTTTCATAATAACTCCAAAAAAATAATTAAACAATTATACAAATAGCTAGTGGAATTTTAACAAAATTATTTTAATATTCCCGAATTGGAAGTTCGCCTTTCAAAGCAAAATAAACATTTTCGGTAAGAGCATACATTTCGTCCTCTCCGGGATAAATATGAATAGGTGCAATGAAATAAACCCGCTCCTGAATCCATTTAACAAGCACTGGAGAATTGGCAAGCCCGCCAGTAATCAAAATAGCATCAACATTGCCTTTCAACACTGTGCTTGCAGCGCCAATTTCTTTCGAAATCTGGTATGCCATTGCTTTGTAAATCAATTCGGCATAATCATCCCCGCAAGCAATGCGCTCTTCGACTTCCAAAGCACTATTTGTGCCAAGATAAGCCACCAAACCGCCTTTGCCAGTAATCATCTTTCGAACTTCGGGATAAGTATATTTCCCCGAAAAGCAAAGCCGGGCAAGTTGTCCAACCGGCAAGGTCCCAGAACGTTCCGGAGCAAAAGGACCTTCGCCATCCAAGCCATTGTTGACATCAATTACCCTTCCATTGTGATGAACTCCGATTGTTATTCCGCCACCCAGATGAACAACAATAAGGTTCAAATCCTCATACTTTTTCCCTTGTTCACGAGCGAACCGCCGTGCAACAGCCTTCTGATTCAATGCATGAAATATGCTAATTCTTGGGAGCTCCGGATGCCCCGAAATTCGAGCAATCTCATCTAATTCATCAACAACGACAGGGTCGACAATGAATGCAGGAATGTTTGTTCCAATCGAGTTCGCAATTTCGTGTGCCAGCACAGCCCCAAGATTAGAAGCATGCTCACCGTAAAGTTCATTTCTCAAATCGTCGAGCATCTTTTGATTTACCCGGTAAACACCGCTTGGAATAGGGCGAACCAAGCCACCCCGGCCTACAACAGCATTGATTTTTTTCAAATCGATACGAGCATCTTCGAGCGTCTTTAAAATTATTTCTTTGCGAAATTCATATTGGTCGAAAATCCTTTCGAAACGCCTCAATTCATCGACACTATGTCTGATTGTAACGGTAAATTCTTCGTCAAGATTTTTGTAAACTGCAATTTTTGTTGAAGTTGACCCCGGATTAATTGAAAGAATATTGTATTCCATATTAAAACTCCAAAATAACTAAAAGTTTCTTTCTCTATAATTAAGCCAAAACTTGACAGTTGTTCCTTTTCCAACCTCGCTGAAAATCTCGAATTTACCATCGTGAAGTTCAACAAGCCTTTTAGCAATTACCAAACCCATTCCAATTCCCTGTTGTTCATATAGTTCCCGCTCAAATTGAGTAAGGGTATCGATAAACTTAATCTTATCGTAACTAATTCCCCTTCCTTGGTCGGAAATAGAGAAAACCACCATACCTTTGTCCAAAGAGGATGAAATTTTCACCTTCTGTCCCGGTTCGGAAAATTTCAAAGCATTGTCGAGCAACTCATCAATTATCTTATAAAAACTATCAGTTGAAATCTCGACAGAGATATTATAAGCAGGCTCATCAATTTCCAAGTCAGCAGTTCGATTGTAAGCTGCAGCCTTCAACAAGGCAATGTCCTGTATGATAGCAAAGGGTTCGTCGGTGAAATGCAAGCGAAGTTGAGATTTTTTTTCGGGAATATTTGCAAGGGCTTCAATTTTGGTATAAATCAAAAAGTTCTCCGTAATCTTCAAAAGCCGATTTGAAGATTTGACAATGTCGTTGGCAATATCGATTAAATCCTCTTTGGTCAATTCATCGAACGAAGATATAATAAACTTTGCCGAACCAATAACTTCGTTCAAAACTGTTCTGAACTCGTGGGGCAATGCAAAAGATATGGCTTTGCCAACAGTTTCGACTCTTTCTTTCAGTTGCTTCTGAACAGTTTCTAATTTTTTCCATTGGGTGTTAATAGCTTGAACAATTTCGTCGTGTGTAAACGGTTTGGTGATGTAATCATCGGCCCCACGAATCATACCCTCCCGAATATTCTGCTTTTCTCCAAATGCCGTTAAAAATATGAAAGGGATATGCTCGGTAGCTGGATTCGCACGAATTTTTTCCAAAAAAGCATATCCGTCCATCACAGGCATTTGAATATCCGAAAGAATTAAGTCCGGAAGAATTTCACAAGCTTTCCGATAGCCCTCCTCGCCATTGGAGGCAACGAAAACTTCGTAGCCTTCTAAACTTAAAAGAACATTGGCGCTTTCTAATATATAATCTGAATCGTCGACTACTAAAATTTTTTTCATCGAAATATTTGAACAAATTTATTTTTCAAAATATGCAAATTAAAAAAATTGGTTGTATATTTGCTTTGTTGGTTAGATTCAATTTAATAATTGTATTTTAAATGTGATTGTCTCGACAACAGGAATTGTAATAAAATCTTTTAATTACCGAGAAACAAGCAAGATTGTGGACATTTACACCGAAGCAGAAGGATTGATTTCCCTTGTTGCTAAAGGTGTCCGAAAAAATAAAAAAACACTCGGTGTGTTAGAACCTTTAAATATCGTTTTCATTAGTTATTACCGAAAAAGTTCGCAAAGCCTTTACTTGCTTTCCAAAGTCGAAACTATTCAAAGTTTCCACAAACTTACCGACAATTACCAGAAGTTACTCACAGGTTTGATGATTTTGGAGTTAATTCATCAGACTCAACCCATTGGAGAACCAAATAATAGGTTATTCAACTTAACAACTCAAACTCTGGAAAAGCTTAAAAGAGAAAATATAAATCCTTACTTTATTTTAACTTACTTTATTGTTTTCCTTCTGAAAGATATTGGAATAGACTTTGTTGAAAAAATTAATGAACTCAAAAATTTAGGTAATTTTGTTTATTTGGACTTAACCAACGGAAATGTTTCGACGACTCCATCACAAAACAATTTCGCCCGATTAAAAAAAGGGACAGTTGAATTAATTCGTAAACTGAACAATTTAGGTTTGGATGGGTTGAATCAAATCGAACATATAGACATAAACATAATCGAAATGCTAACCTTTTTCGAAAAATACATTTCGTTTTATTTGGACAAAAAAATAATATTTAGAACAATCGAATTGTTTAACAATGTTATTTAACATTTTAATCACAATATTTTTCGTCTTTCTGAACGCCTTCTTTGTTGCAGCAGAATTTTCCATTGTCAAGGTTCGCAGTACACAAATCGACTTAAAAATCAAAGAAGGTTCTAAAATTGCAAAAATCACTCGGCACCTTGTTGAACATTTGAATGAGTCCCTTTCCGCTTGCCAGCTTGGAATTACAATTGCAAGTCTTGCCTTGGGATGGATTGGTGAACCTGTTGTGTCCCGAATTATTCTCTTCTTGTTTGCTCTAGTTGGAGTGGAAATCGCTACTGAAACTGCAAAAAGCATTGCTTTGCCAACTGCATTTATACTAATTACCGCATTACATATCGTATTTGGTGAGCTTGCTCCAAAATCGCTTGCGATTGTTAAACCACAACAAACGGCTTTATTGGTTAGTCTCCCTCTCCGAACTTTCTATGTAATCTTTAAGCCCTTCATTTGGCTTTTAAATGAATCGGCAAATCTTACTCTAAAAATCCTTGGAATTGAAATTTCAAGCTCCGCAGATTTGCATACAGAAGACGAAATTCGCGAAATTCTAAAATCCAGCCATATATCAGGGAAACTTGATAACTCGAAAGAAAAACTTTTGCAAAATGTCTTCGATTTCACCCAACTTAAAGTCAAACAAATAATGGTTCCAAGAAATAAAATCGTTGCAATTGAGTTCAAATCTTCCTTCGAGCAAATTATTGACAAATTTCTCAAAGAAGGATACTCCCGAATGCCAGTTTACGATTCTAACATAGACAACATTGTTGGAGTGATTTATGCAAAAGATTTACTAAGTTATCAAAACAAAGTGAACACGCAGGACTTTCGGATTGAAAATCTTCTTCGGTATCCTTTGTTTGTCAACGAAAACAGTCCCATCGACGAAATTTTACGGAAGATGCAACGCCACAAAATTCATATAGCAATTGTATTGGACGACTTTGGCGGTACGGCTGGTTTGATAACGCTCGAAGACATAATCGAAGAACTTGTCGGCGAAATCCAAGACGAATACGACGAGGAACAGCCTTTAATCAAAAAAATAAATGATTCGGAATACGAGGTTTTGGCAGAAGCAAGTATTGATGACATCAACGAACAACTACCCATAAATTTGCCTAAAATGGAAGATTATAACACAATTGCAGGCTTGTTTTCCCACTTTCTGGGGCGAATTCCAAAACAAGGCGAACGCCTCTCTTTCGATAATTTTTACATTGAAACATTAAGTTCAAGCCAACGGAAAGTCGATAAAATCAAAATCAAGATAACATCGAAACAAAACGGTTAGGAAATTTTGTACCTTTCCAACTGGAAGGCTTCGCCCAGATAAAGCTTTCTTACGTCTGGGTTTTGTGCGATTTCTTCGGCTGTACCTGAACAGAATATTTCTCCATCGATTAAAATATACGACCTATCCGTAATGGTTAAAGTCTCGTGCACATTGTGGTCGGTAATCAATATCCCAATGCCTTTATCTTTCAACTTCAGAATCATTTTCATAATTTCTTCGACAGCAAGAGGGTCAATCCCTGCAAAAGGCTCATCGAGAAGGATAAATTTTGGGTTCGAAGCAAGGCTTCTGGCAATTTCGCAACGACGACGCTCACCACCCGAAAGCATATAGCCCATTTGCTTCCTAACGTCTTTTAAACCGAAGCTTTCAAGCAGTTCCTCTAATCGGTTCTTCTGCTCTTTTTTCGACATCTTTTGTAATTGCAAAATTGCAAGAATATTTTTTTCGACCGATAATTTACGGAAAATAGATGTCTCCTGTGGAAGGTATGCAATTCCCATTCGAGCTCGTTTATACATTGGAAAAGAAGTTATATCATCTCCATCAAGAAGCACTTTCCCATCATTTGGGCTAATCATTCCAACAATCATATAAAAAGTTGTGGTTTTGCCCGCCCCATTTGGACCGAGAAGCCCAACAACTTCGCCCTGCCGAACATTCAAACTTACATTGCGAACAACTGCCCGTCTTTTGTATTTTTTTACTAATCCGATTGCTTCTAAAAACGACTGGTGCATCAAATGCTTTTCTTTAAAATTCTATTTTTAGATTTATTATCCTGTCGTTCCTGCTTAATTTAAAATTCAACACATCCCCTTCAAAAGTATCCAAAAGAATACTTTTAAATTCCTCTATTGAATTAACTTTCTCACCATTTATTTCAATGATAACATCGCCAACTTGAAATCCAGCTTTATCGGCAAGTGAATTGCGTTTAATTTCGACAACAAACAATCCCTGCTCAAAATTCAGTCTATAAAGTTGAGCCTCTTCGGAATTTGGTTCAACAACACCTAAACCTAATCTGTTAATATTTGCCCTATTTAGTTTATTTGTTACAAACCTGTTGATTATCTTTTTTACTCTATTGATAGGGATTGCCCAACCAATGCCAATACTTCCAGCACCACTTGAACTTGTTGCAGTGGAATAAATCATTGTGTTAATTCCTATGACCTCACCAAGAGAGTTAATCAAAGGACCACCCGAATTTCCAGAGCTTATCGCAGCATCGGTTTGTATCATTCCTTTATAATACTTGTTATCTAACATAAGATTAACACCTTTGTTCGAAACCACTCCAACGGTGACAGTAGGTTTACTATTTAAGTCGAACAAACCAAAAGGATTCCCAAGAGCAATGACCCACTCGCCAACAATTACATCGTCGGAATTGCCCAATTTAAGATATGGGAAATTTTCGCCTTCGATTTTCAAAAGAGCAATATCCGAAAGTTCATCGCTTCCAACGACCTTGGCTTTGTGTTTTTTTCCGTCGGTGGTCGTAACAATAATTTCAGAAGCATCGCCAGAAACGTGGTAATTAGTTAAAATATAACCATCGGGGGAGATTAAAAATCCCGAACCAAGTCCTTTGACGGGATACATTCGATAGCGTCTTTGCCTTTTTCCAAAAAAATATTCAAAAATTGGGTCATCGAACGGGTCCCAAACAGGTACTTTTACATACTGCATAACATTAATTCCAACAACGGCAGGCGAAGCCATTTCAACAGCCCGCGTGATGGCATTCCTTCTCGACAAGTTTAGGCTATTCGAAACACTGTCTCTTTGCGGTAAATTGCTTTCCTCGTAAATCTTAACAGGCTTTTGCCCGTAGCTGGAGCTTTCTTTTGCCGAACATCCAGTTCCATTGAAAAGAAATACAATTACTAACCCCAGAATAGTTATTTTTGGATTCATATTCAAGTAAAAAATTTAAAATTAAGTAAACGAATGCATGAGAAAAAAATTACATATTCACAACCAGCCAGACTCGTCGATGTTATACCATTATCAGGGGTGGATGAAACATACACATACAAAATAAACAATTTCACAATAAAGGACTTGACTGGCTATCGAGTTTTAATCCCGTTTGGAAATCGAAAAATCACGGGAATAATAATTAAAGAACACCTTGAGCCTTTAAACTTCCCCAAAGAAAAACTGAAACCAATTATCAGAATATTAGATTCCAATCCTATTATTTCGAAAGAGATAATTGAACTTTGCTTCTGGATTTCAAACTACTATGTCACCCCATTGGGCGAAGTTTTTCGGGCGATTATTCCCCCTAAACTATCCACCAAGGAAGAGATATACATTCAATTGACAAGCCCACAATCTCCGAAAATTCCCTCTTTGGACAAAAAAGAACTCAAAATCATCGAAGCACTCGGCAAAACAAAATCTCCACAATCCTTGAAAAACCTAAAAAAGATTTTGAAAATTCGAAAGTTAGAGTCAATTTTAAATGAATTAGAAAAGAAAGGAATAATTTCCCTTTCGCGCCGATTTAGTGGAAAAATACCCACCAAGAAGGTAATCCGATTCAACAAAAATATGTTCACCCTTGAGAATTGCGAAGCATTCGGGGAAATTTACAAAAGGAGAAAAAAAATTCTGGAACTGCTTGAATTCTTTTACGAAAAAGTTAATTCTAATATCGATGTATTACCTGTAAAAGAGTTGCAAAAGGAATTCCCAACAAAAAATTTAAATCAATATCTTTCAGAGTTTGAATTAGCAGGTTTTATTAATGTCGTTTATCTGGAAGAAACTGGAGGCGATTTTCAAAAGCTTTTCCCCAAAGAATATAACTTTCAAAACGAGTTACAGTTTGAATTAAACGATGAACAAAAGTTATGCCTGGAATCCATTAATTCTACACTCGAAAAAGGTAAATTCAATTCTTTCCTGCTTTTTGGTGTTACTGGAAGTGGCAAAACATTAGTCTATATGCACGCTATTAAAAAATGTTTAGAACAAGGCAAGTCGGCAATTGTTCTCGTTCCCGAAATTTCATTAACTCCACAATTAATCGAAAGGTTCAACAATGCTTTTCCAGATAATATCGCTGTGCTTCATTCCCGACTCACCATTAGCCAGAGAATAAAACAGTGGGTTTCCATTTGGACTGGGGAAAAGAAAATAGTCGTAGGTCCTCGCTCGGGAATTTTTGCTCCCACCAAAAATCTCGGCTTAATTATTGTTGATGAAGAACACGAGCCTACATACAAGCAAGAGGAACCTCAACCAAGATATAACGCTCGCGATGTTGCCCTGATGCGAGGCAAAATCGAAAACGCAGTGGTTGTTCTGGGAAGTGCTAATCCTTCAGTAACTTCCTACTTTTCTGCTACCAAAGGGAAACATAAGCTTTTGAGAATTCAAAATCGAGCAGATGGGGCTCAATTACCAAACATTATTCTAGTAGATATTCTGGAAAAGCGTCGACAAAAAAAAATGTTCGGTCAGTTTTCGGACACATTAATCCACAAAATCATCGACAGGCTAACGAAAAGAGAAGGCATCATTCTCTTTCAAAATCGGCGTGGCTTTGGACTAATTCTGGAATGCCGTTCGTGTGGATATATTCCAAAATGCCCAGAATGCGAAATTTCACTAACCTATCACAAAGTTGACCAAAAATTAAAGTGCCATTATTGTGGTTACGAAAGAGCTTTTGAATCGACTTGCCCAAAGTGTGGCAAGCCTACGATGTTGATTCTTGGCTATGGAACGCAAAGAATCGAAGAGGACCTAAATTCTTTGCTTAATGAATTGAATTTCTACCCCCGAATTGCCCGTTTCGACTTGGATGTGGTTTTAAACAAACAAAATACTTCGACAATACTGAAAGATTTCTACAACGGAGAAATAGACATACTAATTGGCACTCAATTGATAGCAAAAGGATTAGATTTCGAAAGGGTTACGCTCGTTGGAATCATCAATGCAGATTTGCAACTTAATATACCCGACTTTTCGGCAAATGAACGAAGTTTCCAGCTTTTCACTCAAGTTGCCGGGCGGGCAGGTCGGCGCTCCCTCTTTCCTGGAGAAGTTGTTATTCAAACATCGGAAGTAGACTCTTATACCATCAAATCATTTCTGAATCAAGATTACGAAAGTTTTTACGAAACTGAAATAAAATTTCGCAAAGAATTGAATTATCCTCCATTCGCAAGATTGATTTCAATTGAAATTCGTTCATATAAAAGTGAAATCGAACAACAAGTCCTTGATTTTGTAATAAAATACATAGAACAGCTAAGTTTTGGCATAATTCTTGGTCCTGTAACTCCATTGATAACAAAGCTTCGAGGATGGCACCGAAAAGTAATTCTAATGAAAGTTCCAAAATCCCAAGACCCGAACCTTACTAAAACTATTTCCTTATTAAAATTCCTCTCAAAAGATTTTAACAAAAAATACAATCCACAAAAAAATAAATTGATAATTGATGTTGATTCGCAATTTTCTTTGTTTTAATTTTATGTTTTAAAAACAATAAAGTAGAATGAAAACATTTAGATTTTTATTTTTTCTCATCTTGGCATTAGTTCAAATATCCTGCACATCGAAGGTGCACACTCGATACAATATTAAAATTCCAAAAACTCTCGAAGCAAATCAAACAGGGCTTTCCGATACCAATACTCAAATAGTCATTGACCAAGTTCAACCCGAAAGACAAATCGAACCTCCTAAACAAATTAGTGTTCCACCACCAGATACTATTGTTATCGACATAACCGAAAATTCAGATGTCGAATTAAGCAGAGCAAACGAGCTATTTGTCAATAAGGATTACAGAAATGCTCTGCAACTTTACATAAGTTATCTAAATCGCCATTCAATGGTACGCACAAACAACTACTGGATTGCTCGACTTAAAACTGCTGAATGTTTGTATGAATTAAATCATCCCGAACAAAGTGTTACAGAACTCGAAGAGATTCGCCACAGCAACAATATCCCCAGTAATATTATGCAAAGAACATACTTTTTGTTGCACAAAATATATTGCGAAACCAACCAAAAAGACAAAGCCGAAGAGATTTTGTTGGATGCAAAGAACTTGTTCAAAGATACTTTCCTCGAAGAAATCTCTCCTTGCAAAGCCGAGTAAAAGATTGTAGTTAAAAAAATTACATCAAATTCAATGTCAATAATACCTTCGGGATTATATCTTGCAAGAATTAAGTTAAACAATAGGCTTAAAAATATCCTATTTCTAAAACTTTAATAGTGAAATACGCAGATTGAATTTGTAATTTTGGATTTGAAATTTTTTCAAATTCAAAGGTAAAAAATTTTTATGACCGAATTAAAATTCGATGCAAAATTTGATTGTTTGGTATGTCTAAACGCAGAACTACCCCCATTATGCTTTTTTATTAAATACTTTCAGGATATCCCGATTGTTGGAGCCGATGGAGGAGCTGTTAGGCTTTTCGAAAAGGGGATTATTCCCGATTACGTCGTCGGCGATTTAGATACATTTAGAAGTGCAAAGATAGAGAAACACTTCCAAAACGCTGAGATTATTTTCAACCCTGACCAAGAAATTAATGATTTCGAAAAGGCTTTGATTTTAGCAGAGCAAAAAGACTTCCGAAATATCCTTGTGCTTGGATTTCAAGGCGGTGAACTCGACCATACCTTGAACAACTGGAGCATTCTAATCAAATTTTTCAACAAACTCAATCTTTGCATATACGACAATGGGAATTATGGAATTCCGCTCAACGGATCGTTTACTATGGAAACAAAATCTGGCGAGCTGATTTCATTAATTCCGCAACCCAAAGCAAGACTGAAAACACAAAACCTCCGATGGAATCTGACAAACGAAGTTCTTGAACTTGGCTATCGCGAAGGTGCTCGAAATATCGCAACGGGACCTAATATCACCATCGAAATCCTCGAAGGAGCCTTGCTTCTTTTCCTTCGCGCCCGCCTACCATATTGCTATAGAAAAGAAAAAATTTAGTGGACCCGATGAGACTCGAACTCACGACCTCTAGAGTGCGATTCTAGCGCTCTCCCAACTGAGCTACGGGCCCACTATCTAGAAGCAAAATTACGAAAATTTTTCCAAATTTCAAAACTACGTGCGTGGTTCAAGTAAAACTACGGGAATAATCATCTCCTCCATCGATATCCCGCCGTGCTGAAAGCTGTCCTTGTACCTCTGCAAATAGTAATGATAATCTGTTGGGTACACAAAATAATAGTCTTCTTTCGCAATTATGTTGTTTACAGTAATGGAAATCTTTGGCAAGCGAAGTTCAGTTAAATCCTGTATTTGCATTGAATAGCGTGGGTCGCTTTTAACATTTTTCCCGAACTTATACCGAAGGGAAGTCGAAGTCTCGCGGTCTCCAAGCACTTTAACTCCACGCATACAACGAATCGAACCGTGGTCTGTTGTCAACACAATCTTAACATTGGGAAATGTCGATAGTGTTTTGAGCATCCCCAAAAGGCTCGAATGATTAAACCAGGAACGCGTTAACGACCTATAAGCAGATTCATCGGGGGCAATTTCTTTCAAAATGGCAAAGTCGGAACGAGAATGAGCAATCATATCGACCGAATTCACAACGATTGCAGTTAAGTGGTTTTGAACATAGCGAACTATTTCGTTTTCAATCTTTTTCCCAAATTCCGTTTCGTGAATCTTTATGTAAGACAATGGATTTCGCAATTTTACTCGTTTTCGGTTCAATTGTTCTACAAGCAAATCCTTTTCGTAAGCATTTTGTTTGTGGTCTTCGGTGTTTAATTCCCCAACCCAATACTGCGGATAGTGTTTTTGGATGTCGAAAGGATACAAGCCTGCAAAAATTGCATTGCGAGCATAAGGCGTTGCGGTAGGAAGAATTGAACAATAATAACTCTTGCTGATTTTGTAAAATTGCTGTAATACTTCTTCCATAACAAGCCACTGGTCGAGCCTAAGGCAATCGATTACAAAGAAAAATACGCTGGAATTTGAATCAAGGTGTGGTATCAAAAATTTATCAACAATCTGTGGCGAAAACAAAGGCAACTCCTCGTTTGGCGAAGAATGAATAAAATCGCGATAATGATTCTCAATGAAATTTGAAAAAACAGTATTCGATTCACGGAAAATGTCCCGCAAAGGCTCACTCAAACCCAATGCGGGGTATTTATCTAATTCCAGAGCCCAATTAACAAGTTTAACATAAATATCGACCCATTCGTTCCAACTCAAATGCTCATTCAAAAGATTTCGTATGGCAGAAATTTCAGAAAGGAAATTTTGCACAATTTTCTCTTGACTAATTTTATCATACTCAAGAAATCTTTTGCAAATGGCAAGAATTTGAGTAGGATTAACAGGCTTGGTTAAATAACCATCTATTTTACGACCAATTGCCTCCTCCATTAATGTCTCTGCTTCGTTTTTTGTTACCATTACAACTGGAACATAAGGATTGATTTCTTTTAGAACCCCTAAAGTTTCGAGCCCGCTCATACCAAGCATCATTTCATCGAGGAAAATCAAGCCAAAAGAATTTTTTCGGGCAAGTTCAATTCCATCCTCACCATTTGTTGCAGTTTCGACCTCATACCCCTTTTGACGAAGCAGTATCAAATGAGGCTTTAAAAGCTCAATTTCATCGTCAATCCACAATATTTTTCCTTTGCTTTCCATAATGTTTCTCCTAATCAATCTAAATAACTATTTTTTAAAACAAATATTTTTAATAAATTTACTTTTTTTTATTAAAATCATTTTTGGTTCGTTTTTATTTTTAGATATTTTAAAGGATAAAATGAATTTACAAAAGTTTACATTAAGATCGCAAGAAGCAATTCAAACAGCACAGGAAATCGCTTTGAATTACAATAATCAGGCACTTGAGCCTGTTCACCTTTTCGCTGCTTTAATTCAAGATGAAGACAGTCTTGTTGTAGAAATACTAAAAAAACTCGAAGTAAATCTTTCACGACTTAAAATCAAAGTTAATGAACTTCTCGAGGCTCTTCCAAAAATCAGTGGTTACGCAGGGAATCTATATCTTAGTCCATCGTTGAATGAAGTATTCGATACGGCTTTCAAAGAAGCAAAGACTATGCACGATGAATACGTAAGTGTCGAACATCTACTCCTTGCTTTAATCTCTGTCAAATCGAACATAGCAGATTTACTCCGCTCTTACAATGTAACTCGCGACGATGTTTTAAAAATATTGAAAGAAATACGCGGTGGTCAACGAGTAACCGACCAATCCCCTGAGGAAAAATATCAAGCCCTCCGCCGATATGGAAGAATTCTGAACGACGAAGTCCGCGAAGGAAAACTCGACCCCGTCATCGGACGCGAGGAAGAAATCCGCAGAGTCTTGCAAGTTTTATCTCGAAGAACCAAGAACAATCCTGTATTGATTGGAGAACCAGGCGTCGGTAAAACAGCAATTGTCGAAGGTATAGCACAGATGATTGTTGCTGGCGACGTTCCCGAAAATCTGAAGAACAAAATCGTTGTTATGCTCGATATGGGCGCCCTTGTCGCTGGCACACAATACCGTGGCCAATTCGAGGAACGTTTGAAAGCTGTAATAAAAGAAGTTGTCGACTCCGAGGGCCAAATTATTTTGTTCATCGACGAGATACACACTTTGATTGGGGCTGGAGCAACCCAAGGCAGTATGGATGCTGCGAACATATTAAAACCAGCCCTTGCACGTGGTGAATTACGTTGCATCGGAGCAACCACTTTGGATGAATACCAGAAGTACATCGAAAAAGACCCAGCCCTCGAAAGGCGTTTCCAGAAAGTATTCGTCGACGAACCAACAGTTGAAGAAACAATCTCAATTCTTCGAGGACTAAAAGAACGATATGAAGTCCACCACGGCGTCAAGATTTCCGATAGCGCAATTGTTGCTGCTGCCGAGCTATCGCATAGGTATATTACGGACAGGTTCCTTCCCGACAAGGCAATCGACCTGATTGACGAAGCTGCAAGCAAAATCAAATTGGAAATTGAATCGATGCCCGAGGAATTAGACACAATCGAACGAAAGATACGGCAGTTGGAAATCGAACGCGAGGCTCTTCTTCGCGAGCTTAAAAGTAAAGGCGTGGAAATATAAATCCTATGGAAGAAACATTCATTCCATTTTGTTTGGTCGAAAAAAACGAATCAACAAAAAATGCCTTGAAAAAGGTTATCGAGCGTGTTTTTCGTAAATCCCCGATTTTTACCGTCGACAATGGAATTGAATGCTGGGACCTTGTGCAAAAGTTTAACGACTTAATGATTATTATAGCAAATTATCTCGAAAGCGAATACCACACAGAACAACTTGTTAAAAACATTCGAGAATCGGAAGACCCCAAGATACGAAATATTTTTATCATATTTATAACTTCAAATTCAAATGTTGAGCTAAATTTCAAAGCACTTCAAGTTGGTGCCGATGATTTCATTAACAAGCCCTTCTTGATTGACGAAGTTATAGCCAAATTTCAGAATGCATACAGAATTATGCACTTGTACAAGCAAATTTTCAACAGAGATGCTATCATAAATGACCTCCGAGAAGAACTCCGAAAAGATACTTTAAGAATGCGGGATTTACTCTATTTGTTCGAATGCCTGCGAATTCCCGATGGTGCAGAAAGAATCAGTAGGATAACCGAAATAGCCCTTTGGATTGCAAACGAATATGACCCAAACGATTTGAATTTGCAAAACATCATCAAAGACGCTGCCAAACTTTGCTTCGTTGGGCGATTGATTCTTCCCGAAAGGAATATCGGGGAAATACCAACACAAAATGGTTACCTAAAAAACGAAAAAATGGAAAAAATACCTCTTTTCGCCAAAGAATTGTTTTCGTTTTTCCGTTCCTACGAAGATGTTGCAGATGTTGTAATACATATTTACGAAAATTACGATGGAAGCGGTATGCCCGACAAACTCGAAAAAGGGAAAATTCCGCTTGCATCGAGAATTCTTCGAGTAGTTATTGATTACGATGATTACTACAATCAAAAGAAATATGAAACAAACAAAATTGTTTCGATGCTCGAAGCAGAATCCCGCCGACTCTACGATTTTCGAGTTGTTGTGCTTCTCGCCCAATATTTAGCATTTCGTTCATCACAGCTCAAAGTTCCAACAGAACGACCGATTGAAATTGAGGATTTGAAAGAAGGGATGACATTGTCGAGGAACGTTGTTACCGATTCAGGACTGAAAGTCGCAGTTGCTGGAACACTCCTTACTCCCGAAAGTGTGGAAAGAATTCAAACAATTGCTAAAACCGACCCAATTATTGGCAAAATATATGTAAGAATCCAATGATTCTTGTTACAAAAATTGATGGACAACAAATCGTAATTAATGCCGAAGAAATCGAAACCATAGAAATTGGAATAAACTCCATTCTTTGTTTGCGAAGTGGGAAGAAATATATCGTTCGAGAAACTTACGAACAAATAACGGAAAAAGTGATAGAATACAAAAGAAAGTGCAATCAACCAAACATAAAAATTGAAGATAACACCATCTAAATTTTATACCTTTTCGCTAATACTACTCCTTTTGCATCTCTATTATTTTTCACTTTCTGCTCAACCAACTTTCCTATTTTTAACAGACACTGCCCAAAAAAGTTCGAACCTTTTCATTAATTCCCTCGATAAACAATTCAATATTTACCGCTTAACTAACTATTTTGCATTAAGTAAAAAAATTTTCGATGGTGAATTCACTTTGAAAAACGATTACAATGGATTTCTAATCAAAACAAACGAAAATGCAATTCGAGACATAGAAAACTTCAATCTACAATATTTCCAACCCATTAGGGAAAATCTTAAAATCTTCCTTTCAGCCGATTACTCTTTGAATTCCGATTCGAAGTCCATTGGATTAAATCAAGCAGAAAGAATGAAAAGTGATTTGGGCTTTGAGTTAGACAACCCCAAATACTTTCAACTTTCCACAGCCATTGGAATAGAAAGAAATAAACAAGTAACGATAGTAAATTATGGACCACAAATAACGATTTCTTTGAAAAATCTTAATCTCAAATTTTCGGACTTCAATTTTTCTGGTTTGTTGTTCAGCGAAAATAGTTACTTAAATCAAGGTAAAAGGAACAGCGACTTTATCGCCCAAGCAAAGCTCTTGGGCAATTTCGAAGCAAATAATTCTTTTGAATTGAACTTAAATTATGGCAGGAACCAGCGAGATTATATTGCATTTCCGCCAACTTTAAATGACCTTTTCGAAAGGAGAATCGAAAATAGAATTAACCCGATGTTTTCCATAGCATATAATTTATTCGATAGCCTTTTTGTTCAATTTAATGGCAATGTTAATTCCTATCAAATCAGGAAATCGTATAATTATCTCATAATTACAAATCCTCAGACAGCAATAGAAAGAACACTTTCGGAGCAAATCTTCGACTTCACCCTGAGATTTGATTACAGAAGTAAGTCTATATTTCCATCTATTGGGATTAACTTATTTTATCGAAATGAGGAAAATATCTTGAACAAAAAATTCCAAATCGATGAACAAAGTTTCAATCAATTAGCATTAATTGAATCGCAAAAAAACAACTACCAAAGCAGGTTCAATTTGTTTAGTTTTTTTCAGTGGGAAATTGATACTAAAAACAAATTTGCATTTTCTGGCAACATCGGAATTCTTCGCTACGATACCCCATCCGAATTCAACGATGACGACCGAGATGAACTAAATTTTTTGTTCAACTTCACGTATTCACTTAAATTTTCAAAATTGCTCAAAGTTCGTTCAGAACTTGAATTTCAAGCAAATCATTTGGTTTTCATCAAAGCGAGCAAAAGTTCGCTCAATAACTGGAACAGAATACTCCGCCTTTCGCTTTCGCCTGAATACACGAGTGAATATTTCCGATATGTGCCAACTTTTGAAATAATTTCGAACTATGTTTCTTACGATTTCGAGTTCAAAAGCACTTCTATCCAAAGTTATGCATTCAGGCAATTCATTTACCGAGATACCTTGTTGATTAATTTAACACGAAAATTTTTTCTTAGTGGCTATATGATTTACAAGTATTCCGAACGAGGATTGCTTTTTTGGAACGATTTCGCAATGACCAAAGAAACCGAGATTTTCGAACTTTTTCTCCGTGAACTATTTAATTACAGAATTGGCAGGCAAAATACAGCTGGAATTGGTTTGAGAATCTACAACATCAAACAAGAATCGAAAGGAGGATTAAACCTACAAAATCAATATACATTCTACTCAATTTCGCCCGAAACTGAAATAAAAATTTTTTTAAGTAACAACAATGTGATATTTTTGCAAGGTTGGTATGAGTTAAAATTTGGAGACTATAAGTTGATTGGTGAAACTCCGAACTTGTTGGTTACTTTGAACATATTTTTTTAGAAATATGAACTTGGAAAATCAAATAAATTATTACACGGAATTTACTTCTGACAAGAAAATTTTAGCTGAAATAGAAGCAATCTTGAACCGAATTAATAATCATATTACTTTGAAAAAGGGGAAATTTCACGACATTCTCGTAGCAACTACCGAAGCCGTTATAAACGCAATTCAACATGGAAATAAATTTGACCCTAACAAGAAAGTTACTTTAAACATTACTGCAAGCAAAAATAAAATCCAAGTTATCGTTCAAGACGAAGGTAGTGGATTCGACCCATCTACGATAGAAGACCCAAGAACACCAGAAAACATTTTGAAGGAGCGAGGGCGAGGCATTTTTCTTATCCGTCAACTTTCCGATTCTGTTACAATTACAACCAGTTCAAAAGGCACAATTGTAGAAATGATTTTTATTATTAAAAAATGAATAAATTAACTGATAAAATTTCACTAAGCGAACTCTGGGACTTTTCCCATCCTTTCTTTATTATTGCAGGAACCTTTGGCGTTGGCAAATCCTTTCTGGTTGAACAAATAAAGGAACAAATCGCCGAAAACAAAGAAGAAAACATCTTCATTATTCACTTCGACCTTGAAAACATCAAAGAAATTGAAGATTTATCGAAAGCAACGACCTGTTCTTTTATTTCCGCTGGAATAACAAACAACATTGAGTTGGACGACCTGCCCTTTTTCCTCGGCCGCTTCTCTTCCTTGAAAAAGCAGGTTTCCAACTACGATATTAACTTATATGAAAAATTAATTGAAACTTATGAGCTCAAAGATTACTTCAAATTCGATTTGTCGGAATCTTTGGAGACAATTCGCTCTGAATCTGTTCTCAAAAAGCTTGAAACCCTTTTTAGTAAAAAAAGCGATGTAAGAATACTCACAACTCTTTTCGATGTTTTGACCGAAGCCATATTAAAATCTATTCTGCAAACAGCAAATCAATATGGTTTCAACAACAAATACAAAATTTTCTTCTTTTTCGATAATTATGAAAATTGCTCTGCAACAATTGACAATTGGATTTACAATCACCTTTACAAATATCTAAATTCAAAAACAATCTTCGATTTTAAATCCTATGAAATTCGATTGGAAATTGATAAAACAAAACTTTCAGACATTTTCGATTTCAAATTCATTATTTCAACTCGATATGATTTTGTTCTGAAATTTCTTCTTAAAAAAGAAAACAGAGAAAAAATTCACACAATCCATATTGAGCCATACACAAAGGAACAATGTTTGGATTACCTTTCCCAGATTTCTTCAAATTTCGATGGAGATACTTTTTTCAAAATAACGCAAGGAATTCCTTTTGTAATCAATCAATTCCAAAACACTTTGAATTTCCAAATTGATGAGCCAAGTAAAAAAGAACTGTTTAAAATTGTTTATCAGAAGATAATTTCCCGTATTCCACATAATCTCGAAAAGACTTTGCAGTTCCTTGCTTTTTTGGAAAAATACAGCGAAGAAGCTATCCGTTGTGCCACAGATGATGTTGAGAACTATCCGCAAATCTTTAGATATTTCAGTGCGAACTCCGATTTATCCGAGGTCATTTGGCTTAAAAACCAGATTTTCAAAATAAAAGACCACTACCAGTATTTTATTACAAATTATATCATAGAAAATATGCCCGACAAATTTGAACTTATCGTAAAAACAAAAGAACAATTTCTCAAAGGTTTCGCAACATTGGAGAATCTTCCACTCATTGAAAGGAAAATACTTCGCAATCTTGCATACTTCAAAGAGTTTCAAATTGGAGATATTTTGCATAACATTTTCAAAGAGGACACCGAGTCCGTTATCGATTTTGTCAAATCCCAAAAGGATTACTTTATCGCCGAAAACAAGGTTTTTCGCCTACCAGATGAATTGCGAAATGTTCTATTGGAATTCAATCGACTTGTAGATAAGGAAAGATTTGAACAGAAAAGAGAATACATCAAAAATATAGTAGAGACATATAAAAATGAGTTAATATCTCGACAAAAAAATCTTGAATCTGAAATCGAGAATTTAAATCAGAAAAAAGCCGAACTGGAAAAACAAAGCGATAATCTTCATTTGGAAATATTGACCAAAAAAGACCAATTATTATTACTTGAAAATCAAATAATAGATGTAAAGAACAAGAAGAATACTTTTTCCAAGCGATTCACTTGGAGAACTTTTATTGTTTTAGCCATTATATCTTTGGTTTTCTTTTGGGCTGGGAATAATATCATTTACTTTTTTGATGAAAATTACGATTCAGAAGCTGTTCGAGGGCTTGGGGTTTCTCTGAAAATTTTGTCCTTGCTCCTAATAGCAATTATAACCTTTTTTGTGATTGACTACTTTGCAATCTCCAAGACAAAAAAAGAAAGCATCAATCGAGTGGAGGAATTCTTAAACCAAATCGAGAAGGAACGGAGCGAGTTGGAACGGGAGTTGAACCAATTAACTCAATCCTACAATGCAATCAATAGTGAAATCCAAAATTTGAACGAGGAGTTGAAAAAATCAAGAAACAAAAAGGAAGAAATCGATATTGCCTTGAATGTCGATTTCGTAGAGTAAAACGAAAATACCACAAGATTGAATACAAAAAGCAAAAAAGTGTTTGAATATCCGATGTTTTGTAACTTTTAAATATTTTTTTCATAATTTAGAGATTTTGAAAACATATTCAATTTGTTAGACAAATGGTCGAGGTTATATGGGTTTTTTCAGTTATCTCCGTTCTTCAATTTTAAGCAAAATAGTAATGGCAATAACAGGGGCAATTTTAGTGCTCTATGTTATTGTCCATACTGCAGGGAATTTGCTAATTTACTTTGGCAAGGACACTCTAAACTCCTACTCGGCTTTCTTGCACAGTTTGGGTCCCATACTTTGGATAATAAGAGTAGTGCTAATTTTGTCGGCGATATTACACATCATCACATCGATAAAGCTAAAATTCGAGAACTGGGGCGCCAAACCCACAAAATACGCGGTGAAAAAGTATCTTAAAGCAAAGTTCTCTTCGCGCACAATGATTTGGACTGGCTTGATGGTTCTGTGTTTCGTTGTTTATCATTTACTTCACTTCACATTTAGAACCACAAACCCACAACACTACTACCCTGAATTTTACCAACCACATAACGCCGTCAGCTCTGTTATTCTCGAAAGGTTCGATGTTTACCGAATGGTCGTGCTTGGATTTAAAAATCCCCTTATTTCTTTGGTCTACATTGTCGGAGTTATCATAGTTGGCTTTCATCTTGACCATGCGATTCAGAGTATGTTCCAAACTCTCGGGTATAATCAAAAGCATTACTTCCCGACAATTCAAAAATGCAGTACAGGCTTAGCTATTATTATTGTCATTTGTTTAATTTCTATTCCTATTAGCATTTTGTTAGGTTTGGTTGGAGGTGGAATATGATACTTGATGGAAAAGTTCCTTCGGGACGAATAGAGGAAAAATGGGACAAGCATCGTTTCGAGATGAAGCTTGTTAGCCCTGCAAACAAAAGAAAGTACAAAATTTTAATTGTTGGAACAGGGCTTGCTGGCGCTTCTGCCGCAGCTTCCTTAGCTGAATTGGGTTATAACGTTGAAGTCTTCACCTACCACGATAGCCCACGCCGGGCGCATAGCATCGCTGCCCAAGGGGGTATCAACGCTGCAAAGAACTACCCGAACGACGGAGACAGCATCTGGCGACTCTTTTACGATACTGTCAAAGGGGGAGACTTCAGAGCCCGAGAAGCTAATGTTTACCGACTGGCTCAGGTAAGCAACAATATCATCGACCAATGCGTTGCCCAAGGTGTTCCCTTTGCACGCGAATATAGCGGATATTTGGCAAATCGTTCATTTGGCGGGGCACAACTTTCTCGTACTTTTTACGCTCGTGGGCAAACAGGACAGCAACTTCTTTTAGGAGCCTATTCAGCAATGATGCGTCAAGTTGGATTGAAAAAAATCATCTTACATACACGAACCGAAATGCTCGACCTTGTGGTAATCGATGGCGTCGCCAGAGGAATTGTTACAAGAAATCTCTTGAACGGAAAAATAGAATCATTTGTTGGGGATGCAGTTGTTCTTGCAACTGGTGGCTATTCAAATGTATTCTTCCTATCAACAAACGCCCAAGCTTGCAACGTAACAGCCACATACAGAGCATATAAACGAGGCGCTTTCTTTGCTAACCCAGCGTTTACCCAAATCCACCCAACTTGCATCCCGCAGAGTGGCGAACACCAGTCGAAATTGACTCTTATGAGTGAATCGCTACGAAACGACGGAAGAGTGTGGGTACCGAAAAATCCAGGCGACAAACGCGACCCAAGAGATATACCCGAAGATGAACGGGATTATTTCCTTGAAAGAATGTATCCAAGCTATGGCAACCTTGCACCTCGCGATATTGCTTCTCGCGCTGCAAAACGAGTTTGCGACGAAGGTCGCGGTGTTGGTCCAACAGGAAACGGAGTTTATTTGGACTTTGCCGATGCAATTAAACGACTGGGCAAAAAAGTAATTGAAGAACGATACGGAAACTTATTCGAAATGTATGAAAGAATCACAGGCGACAATCCTTACGAAACACCAATGCGAATTTACCCAGCCCCCCACTACACAATGGGAGGTCTTTGGGTCGATTACAATCTAATGAGCAATTTGCCCGGCTTGCATGTTATCGGCGAAGCAAACTTTTCGGACCACGGTGCAAATAGGCTTGGTGCAAGTGCTCTTATGCAAGGGCTTGCCGACGGATACTTTATCCTTCCATACACCATTGGCCATTACTTTGCAACAACAAAACTGGAAAAAGTTACTACCGACCACCCAGAATTCAAAAAAGTGGAAAAAGAGGTTGAGGAACGAATTAAAAAGATAATGTCGATAAATGGAAAGAAAACCCCAACTCAATTCCATCGCGAACTTGGCAAAATAATGTGGAACTATTGCGGAATGTCGAGAAACGAACAAGGGTTGAAAACCGCTTTGGAGTTGGTACCAAAGTTAAGAGAAGAATTTTGGCAAAATTTGACTATGGTTGGTGAAGAAGGCGACTTGAATATTGTTTTGGAAAAAGCACTTCGCGTTGCCGATTTCCTTGAATTTGCTGAACTAATGCTCTGGGACGCTTTGGAACGAAATGAATCCTGCGGTGGACACTTCCGAGAAGAACATCAGTATCCCGATGGCGAAGCCAAACGCGACGACGAAAACTTCTGCCACGTCGCTGCTTGGGAATTTACTGGTGTTGGTAACAAACCTATCCGCCATATTGAACCTCTTGTTTTCGAGTATGTTCCACTAACTGTTAGGAGTTACAAATAATGAAAATCACATTACATATATGGAGGCAAAAAAATTCAAACGATAAGGGACATTTCGAAACATATCATTTAGATAATGTTATCGAGGATATGTCGTTCCTCGAAATGTTGGACGTACTCAACGAGAAATTAGTAGCCGAGGGCAAAGAGCCTGTTGCTTTCGACCACGACTGCCGCGAAGGAATCTGCGGTGCTTGTTCATTGACCATCAACGGCATTCCTCACGGTCCCGAAAAGAATACAACAACCTGCCAGCTCCATATGCGAAAGTTCAAAGATGGAGATGAAATTTGGGTCGAACCTTTCCGCGCTCGTGCCTTCCCAGTGATTAAGGATCTAATTGTAGACCGTTCGGCATTCGATAGGATAATTCAGGCTGGTGGGTTCATTAGCGTTAATACGGGTCAAGCTCCCGAAGCCAACTCCATCCTTGTTCCAAAGCAAAACGCCGACAATGCAATGGACGCAGCCCAATGCATTGGTTGCGGAGCTTGCGTTGCAGCCTGCCCCAATGGAGCTGCAATGCTTTTTGTGGCTGCAAAAGTAAGCCATTTTGCTTATCTACCTCAAGGCCAGCCGGAACGAAAACGGCGGGTCCTCGCTATGGTCGAACAAATGCAAAAAGAAGGCTTCGGGAATTGCAGTAACTTTTATGAATGTGNAGCCGCTTGCCCCAAAGGTATTTCTGTTCGCTTTATTGCCCTGATGAATCGCGATTACTTAAAGGCTTCCTATTCCGAAGAAAAACTCGAATTCGCCGAGAAAGAATAAACTCTTTTCGAACATTTTGAAAGGAACATAGAATCGTCTGTATTCTATGTTCCTTTGTTTTTTTTACTTTTGTATTTATTATGGATGAGTTTTCAAATAAACTTATAGACTTTTTTAACTTTTTAAGAGAAAACTACGGCGAGACCATCATCGTAGATACTAATTACACTCAAAACTTTGGGTCTCAAAGCTTTGCCGAGCCACAAGATTCTTTAGAAAATTACTCTGCCACACTTTCGCATTCCATCGACATTTTCTCATCGGAAAACGATTGGTTCCGTTCAAAAAACTTAGAGGAATTAGAGCAAAAAATTAAACATTGCACAAAATGCAGTCTTGGAAAAACCCGAACAAATTTCGTTTTTGGAAGTGGAAACCCTAACGCCGATATTATGTTTATCGGCGAGGCACCGGGAGCCGACGAAGACCTTCAAGGCTTGCCCTTTGTTGGTCGCGCTGGTCAATTATTGAATAAGCTTTTAAAGGTTGTGGGCTTAGAGAGAGAAGAAGTTTATATTTGCAACATATTGAAATGTCGCCCTCCGAACAACAGAAAACCATTACCTTCGGAAATAGAACTTTGCAAGCCGTATCTACTTAAACAAATCGAATTAGTCAAACCAAAGGTTATTGTTGCACTTGGTTCAACTGCAATCGAAGGCTTATTGAATTTGAAGAAAAAAATGGGCGAACTTCGCGGGAAAATTATTCATTTCAATAAAATCCCTGTAATAATTACCTATCATCCAGCAGCCCTACTCAGAAATCCCAATTGGGAGGCAGATTTCATCGAAGATTTAAAATTGCTTTTCAAACATTTTCCAGAACTAACAAAAAAGAAAGGTAAAAAATGAACATAGGTGTAATTTTTGGTGGTATTTCTACCGAACGAGACATTTCAATCAAAAGCGGAATCGCTGTGTATAATGCCTTGAAACAACTTAATTACAATGCTATTCTGGTCGACCCAGCACTTGGCAAAGATGGATTTCTTCATTCGGTCGAGGAAGCCGAAAACCTTCCCAAATATGCAGAATTAGACGCGCAAATTCATAACAAACAGAAGTATCTGGAATGTATCTCGTCCTCTAACCTCAATGAGATTAATCTCGCCTTTATCGTCCTGCACGGGAAATATGGCGAAGATGGCACCATTCAAACATTACTGGATTTTAAAGATATTCCATACACTGGAAGTAAGCCCAAAGCCCATTCAATTGGCTTGGACAAAAACCTTAGCAAATTACTTTTTTCATCAGTGCGAATTCCTACACCCCGTTGGACAGTTGTGCGGAAAGAAGATGCCGAAAATTTCGAATTAGCCGAAGAACTGCGTGACGAATTTGGGAAAAAGATGGTCATAAAACCAAACGACCAAGGCTCAACCATTGGAGTGACAATTGTTACCGATGGAAACCTTGATGAAATTCATAATGGAGTGAAATTGGCATTAAGTTTCTCCGACCTTGTCATTGTCGAAGAATACATCGAAGGGAGAGAAATCACCGTTGGTATTATAGGCAACGAAGCACTGCCCGTTATCGAGATCGTCCCACAGAGCGGATTTTACGATTTTGAACACAAGTACACTCGTGGCAAAACTGAATACATCTGCCCAGCGGAAATACCAGACGATGTTGCCAGTTTCACCCAAGAATTGGCTTTGATGGCATACAATATCATTGGAGCCGAAGGCTTCGCCCGAGTCGACTTCCGGCTAAACGAGGACAACCAACCGTTCATTCTGGAAGTCAACACAACCCCGGGTTTCACAGAAACATCTCTTGTACCTAAGGCTGCAAAAGCCATAGGTATCGAGTTCCCCGAACTTTGCCAGAGAATAATTAACGAAGCATTGAAAAAGGAAGATTAAAACTGATTTACCCTACTTTTCTATAATCAATTTCTGAACCCAAAACACTATGGGGAATCAAGTAAACTACGACCATAACAATTGATGAGATAATTGCCCATTTGTAATTCGCGGGATTTTTCTTCAACTGTATTAATGCGATAATCCAGAAAATTAGCGAAATCAATGTTTTATTATCAGTTAAGTCGTGACCAAAGGGCCAACCAGACCAGAAAACTCCAAAAGCATAATGCTGGACAAGCGGCCCGAAAATTCCACCGCCAATAAACAACAGTATAAGCGTCCAAAGAGCCAATTTAAAAACATTCTTACGAACAAAAACAGCTTCGATAAATGTTCTGACACCAAAAACCATCGAAAAGAACATAAAGAAAATATGAGGAATTAAGACAAAAGGCGGAACATCGCCTTTGAACCTGATAATAACAGGTTCATCAGTCAAATTGTATTCCTTCCCTTTTTCGTCTTGCAAAACGATTTTATACATTATCTTCCCTGCAGCAGGCTGACGCGGAATCACCGCGACTAACTTTTCCGATGCATATTCCATTGGTTTGGATGTCCAATCGTCAAAACTGGGATGCCTTCGGTAAACCAAAATGCCTTTAAGATTTTTGTTGCTTGTCTCAATTTCTATTCGTGCATCGGAAGTATTTGTCCAAGACCGCGGAAGAGTATATTTAATCTTCTCGTTTCCAACGACAACGCTACCCGACTTTGGATAAGTTGGACCCGTCATCCTTTGGTAAGCTGCCAAAGCAATCATTATCAAAATTGAAAGAATCCAAAATAAAATACTTTTGACCATATTGACACAGACTATTGTTGAACAAGTTTTTCTGCTTCACCAAACAAGTTTTGTACTTTGCCAATAATTGTATCTTGCAGAAGCAAAGTCGAAAAATACCCAGAATCGCCAAAAAGAATATATCCCAGAGTCGCTTTAATTTCGCTTTTTATTTTGTAATATTCTTCATCGAAATATTTTTCCAAATAACTATTCGTTTGCATAAGATATTGTTTAAAAGAAAACATCACCCTATCAGAAACTTCAAATTTAAACAAAAAATTTTGAAAATTAAGTTTAGATATTTCTAAATAATTTTGTTGGTTATCGAAAAAATATCTCAATACAAAATCATTGAGCAAGCCATTGTTTTTTAATTTATTCAAATATGGAGGCAATGTGTCATATTGGAAGAAGTAGTCGGGAACAACAGCCCCACCACCAAACAAAGCCCTGCCCTTTTTTGTGTAATAAATTGGCAAATTTGTCGCTCCGCCAGTTTTTTTGATTAATTCCTCAATCATTTCTTTTTGTTCTTTGCCCAGCGTCAAGTCGGCAAACGCTCCGAGGTCAACATTTTCGACTTCGGGCTTTTGTATATTTCTGCCCAATGGTGAAACATATTCCCCTGTAGTCAAGCGAAAAGCAGAGCCATCCTTGAATTCCCAAGTCCGTTGCACCAAGCCTTTGCCAAAGGTTCTTTCTCCAACAACAATTCCACGGTCGTTGTCTTGCATTGCCGAGGCAAATATCTCGCTCGCAGAAGCAGAATTCTTATCGACTAAAACAATCAAAGGATATCTTTTATATTTCCCATCTTTTTCGCAAATATAAACTTTGCGATGAACCTCGCGACCCGAGACTACAACGATTGTATCCCCCTTCTTCAAAAACAACTCAACAAGTTTCACTGTCTCGTCCAGATAGCCACCCTGATTGCCTCGCAGGTCAATTATAAATCGTTTACAACCTATTTTAACTAAACTATCGAAAGCTCGTGAAAATTCAGAGAAAGTTGAAAGCGAAAATCGGGTTAGTTTTAATAAGCCAACGCTGGTTCCTTTGAATTCAACCGAAACTACAACAGAAGGTATTTGAGTTTCAGCAATTGGCACTTCGACTTCTTTTAAAAATCCTCCTCTTTTAATTGTAAGAATGCACTTTTTGTTCTGAGATTCAGAAATTTTTCTATATGCACTTTGTGCATCTTTCCCAACAAAATATTCGTGATTTATATAAATTATGCGGTCTCCAACGGTTAAACCGACAGAATCAGCAGGGCTTCCTTTTAAGACATTAAAAACCATTAAAGAATCGCCTCGACGGAAAAACTGGACGCCAATGCCTTCGCCAGAGCCTTTGAAAGCATCTTTTATTTTCTCGTATTGCGATGCATTAAAATAGGTAGAGAACTTATCCAAAGATTGCAACAAAGAGTTAAAAGCATTTTCTGAGATTTTACTTATATCGATAATCTCTTTGTAATAATTTGCCGAAACTACTTCTAAGATATTTTTAAACTTTTGAACTTGGATTTCAATTACATTTTCTAAAGAATCATTCTTTGCATACGAAAACGACCAAATTAATGGCAAGAGAATTAGAAATAAAATTTTCTTCATCAAAAATACCTTTTAACAATATCGAAAAAGATATGGCTCCAAATGTCAAATTTGCTTTCCGAAGATATAATATACTTTTCGAAGGTATGCTTGATACTTTTATTATTCAGGATTTGACTAAGTTGAGTGGCTTGCGAAACCGAAAAATCATCCTTTTCATCAACACAAAGATAGATATGCTTACGAGTTCGAAGATGAATCAGCCAATATTCCTCTTCGAGCTTTGGAAGAAAATCCAGTGGGGAATTAAAGTAGCAATTGGTGTCGAAATAATCCCCACAAAGCCTACGAATATCGAAAAATGCATCGATTAGAATGGTACCATAAAATAAATCGGGATGGCGGAAAAATGAATTACCAGCGAAGTATCCCGATTCACCACACCCAAATGTTATTATAGGTGTTGGGCTTCCTGCCATCTTAAAAATCTTTGGCAAAACTTCATCGACCAAGAAGGAATTGTATTTAAAATGCAAGCCCGAACGCTCTTCCAAACTTTTATCACCATTCTTCCAAATCCTATTTTCAATCGTTGGAACATATACAATTCGGAAAATCCCATTCTTTATGTAATCCGAAACCCCTTCGACAAATCGGCAATCGACTTGCTCATCGTATTCATCCCCAACCAAAGGAAAAGCAAGAAGAATAAACCCATAAGAGCCAAAAATTGTTAGCTTTGTTTCTCGTTCCAAATTTTGGCTCTCGAACACAATCTCTTTTCTAAATTCTTCCATTGTTTTCACCTATTTCTAAAATCTATTTTTGATTATAAAACTCATCAAAAATCGATTTATTTTCCTGTTTATTGTTCAGACTTAAATAATTCACAACATATTTAGAAATAATGTCAAATTCCAAATTAATCGACTCGCCTACTTTTTTATATTTTAAATTGGTACGTTCAAATGTAAATGGAATAACAGACACCGAAAAAATATTTTGTTGCACATCAACAACCGTTAAACTAATCCCATCGATTGCAATTGAGCCTTTTGGAACTAAATATTGCCTAAAATCATTTGGAAACGAAACAAAGAACATTCTGCTAATCCCAACTGGAACAATCCTATTGATTTTCCCGATTGTATCTATATGCCCTTGAACGATATGACCATCAATTCGGTCGGAAAATTTCCTTGCCCTTTCCAGATTCACAAAGCTCGAAACATTCAACTCGCCCAAATTACTTCTGCGAATAGTTTCTTCAACGGCATCTACTTCGAAGAACTTTTCCCCGAAATTAACAACAGTTAAACAGGCACCATTGACAGAAATCGAAGCCCCAAGTTCCATACCATCAATAATTTTTTCTGCCGAAATTTTAAACCGAACTGCTTCGCCCCGTCGCTGTATCGAAAGAATTTTGCCAACTTCGTCAATTATTCCAGCAAACATCGACTTTATTCCTTTAAAATGTAAATATCTTTTAAATTCCTTCCATACTCAGCAAAATCCAAGCCAAAACCAATCACAAATTTATCGGGAATTTCAAAACCACAATACTTAATACTTAAATTGAATTTCAATTTCTCTTTCTTCAAGAGAAGCACAGCCAATTCTACCGAACTTGGCTCAAATTTAGCTAATTCATCCATTATCGTTTTAATCGTAAGTCCAGTGTCGATAATATCCTCGACCACAACAATGTCCTTTCCACCAAAATTTCTATTAGTTAAAAATAAATTAACTTTACCCGAACTTTCGAGTCGGTTTCCGTAGCTTTCCGCTTTCAAAATTTCAACGAAAATCGGCTGAGAAACATTTTGCATCAATTCCGAAGCAAAAAAAATTGCCCCTTTTAGAACTACTAAAAACACTGGATTTTTGCCCTTGTAATCTCTTTCAATTTCCGACGCTAATTCCCTTATTCTTTTCCGTATCACATTATTAGAAAGATACGGAAAAAAAACTTTACCATCGATATTCACAAGTTCTTTTTCAAAAACTGCTGTCATTTTCATTCAAATTTAACTTTTTTATCACTCCTTTTAAAACTCTTTTAGTTCTTTTGGTAACCTTGAATCTCTCGGATATTCTCAACCCACCAACCCAAAAGATTTCACCATTGGAAACAAACAAAGGATATTCCTCTTTCCGAAACACAGGCACTTTCTGATTCACAAAGAAATCGCTCAGTTTTATCGATTTTTTCATTCCAAGCGGAACGAATCTATCGCTTTCTTTCCAAGTTCGAACAACTATATTTTCAGCAACCTTATCGTAATCGAAAAATTCAACGTTTGGGTCTGGGTCAATTCTAAACTCAATCGTAGGAACTTCAGTGAGTTCGATAACAGAATCGAACCAAACGAAATGCCCAGTCTTTTTTATCACTATCTCTTTTTGCTTCGATTTAATAATTTCCCGCTGAATGAAAAATATCTTATCACGATTCTTAAAAGCAAACAAATTTTTTTGCAACGAAACCACCTTGCCCGGATTTGCGTTAAATAGTTTTTTCAACTCTTGTATCTTCCCAAAAGATAAAAGTTCATCGAAATTCTTTCTTACAATTTCCTGAAGCAACTCTCCAATAAGGAAATCATCAAAATGTTGTAGACCTTGCAATTGCAGCTCTATCTCTTTTGAGTTTCTTTCGATAACAAACCTATCATATAGGCTCTGAATCTGATTCGACACAATTCGTTGAACTTCCCGAGCCAGTTTTGCTGTTCGATTCAAATTTTCTAAGATATTGGGATTAAAATCTTTTTGCAGAAGTGGAATTAACTGCAAACGAATTCGATTTCGAACATATTGCAATGATTGATTCGAAGAATCTTCCCGCCAAGTCAGATTCCGCGTAATTGCATAATTCTGAATTTCTTCGCGTGTAAAATTCAAAAATGGTCTAATCAAATACAAACCTTTTGAAATTTCGTTCTTCTCGGCAATACCACGCAATCCAGCAATTCCAGTTCCACGGAATAAATTAAACAAAACGGTTTCTGCCTGGTCGTTGGCATTGTGTGCAGTGGCAATATATTTCGCCGAAAAAGATTGGCTTGCCCTTCGGAAAAAATCGTATCGAACAATTCGAGCCCCCTCTGCAAGATTCAACGAATGCTTTTCGGCAAATTCCTTGACATTTGTTCTTTGGAGAAAAAGCAACAATGCATACTTTTCGGCAAGTTCCTTCACCAATTCTTCGTCAGCATCCGATTCCTCACCTCTTAATAAATGATTTAGGTGGGCAATTGCTATTTCAAATGGAATATAATGTCTTGTGCAATACAAAGCGTCCAGAAGTGCAACAGAATCCACTCCCCCACTGACCCCAACCAAAATTTTCGAATTAGGCTCGATGAGCAAATTATCTTTTAAGTTCCTAATAAACTTTTGAATAAAAGGATTCCCTGCAAAGTTTATTGCAAAAGAGCCTAACTCCTTCGTTATGTTTTGAGGGAAAATTTTAATGATTTTCTTTTCCGACGGTAAATTTGGAAATCCCTTCAATATAAACAACTTTATTAATGCATCAACACAACAGGCAAACTTCGCATTAAATTATTAAACTTAATACGAACGAAATAAATTCCCTGAATAAGGTTATCGAATGTCAAATCGAATTTTACCTGACCAGCAAAAACTTTCTGTGTTGGGAAAATAGTTTGTATCTTCCTGCCTAATATGTCAATCAATTCAACTTCCAGAGTTCCGGGGCAATAAATCGTTAAATACAACGAAGAACTGCCCGAAGTTGGATTTGGGCTTACATTAGCATCGAATTGCTCTGCGGAAGTAAACCAATCATTCACCCAGTCGACGCTTGCATCCAGCCTCAAATTGTCGATATACCAACCATCCTTGTTTTTTAATGGATTTGAAGTCAGAGTAAATTTAATCAAAACTGTATCGTTTTCGAAATCAGCCAAACTTCGATGCTCGGTAAACCACTGACTTTGGGAAACATTATCTTTAAAGCCCGCCGACCTTCTCATATCGATAAATGCAATATCCTTCCAACTTCGACCAAAATCCCGAGAAATACTAATTATACCCGCATCACCTGAGCTATCGATGATTGCAATCTCTTCGAAGCTTAAAGTCAAATTTGGTGCTTTGACAACAACAGGAGCGAAAATAACGAAATTGTCGGACTTTGGCTTGTAATCACCATTTGGAGAATCTGTCAACGAATTTGGAGGCGAAACAAAAGCCACATTTGTTAAGCCCCAAGTTCCAGTAGTGCCTTGAGTATAGTAAGGGGTCAAATTATTTATATCATCAAAATTCTCATTTAAAGTGCTCAAAGGAGCACCAGAATAAGCAAGAAGCTCATTTGAAAACTCACTCGGGATCAATTTGTCTCCTCGCTTCCCAACTGCCCGAATTTTGATTTTGTAAAACTTTTTGGTTGGCACAGGAATAACCGCCGTTTGAACCTCACCAACGGTCAAATTACTTTTATCGATAGAATAAACTTTTGTTGTATCGGCAAAAACTTCCAAAGCCTCATAATCGTGGAAGTATGAACTGTCGATATGTGTTGATGGATACCTCCAAGTCAAAAGTATTCCGTTTTCGTTTGGTTTAGCCGAGATAATCTCGGGAGGTAGTGGTTGCAATGCACCACCAGCAACCCCTGAAATAGATACAAACGGACTTTCTAAGCCTGTCTCATCAACAGTTTTTAAATTGAAAGTAAAATATTCGCCATCAACAAGATTTTCATAGGTATAAGTTTCGACACCTTTGTTAACTTCAGCAATCTTCGTGTTATCCTTGTAAATATGAATCTTGAAATTTCCAAGGGCACCGCCCAACTGATTTTCTTTAGGGTCTTTCCATTTCAAAACAATTTTATTTGGTTCCTTATATGAATTAATGTAATTCAAACTATCAGGGGGTTTAGGTGCTGTCGTTAAAATAGCCACATATGCATTGTTAGAATAAAAAGTACCTCTTGGATTATTAGGCATCCAGAAGCAAGGCATAATTTTGCCATCGAATGCTATCATCGAAAGATAATCGCCCCAATAGCGGCCAAGAGAAGCTCCACCAGCATCTATCACAGCGTTTGCGTGGTCAAGATACCAAGATTCTGGGGTAACACGAATGCTTTTCCAAGTCTTACCCTCGTCGAAAGACACCGAAACAAACAAATCAACTGCTTTATTTTGGGCGTCCATTTGTGAAGAATAATAAGCCACTGCTAAAATTTTCGTTTTTGGGTCGTATGCCACTGCCGAGAAAAACATATCATTGCCATAAGGATTATCATCCACTTTAATCTTACTCGTCCAAGTTTCACCGCCGTCGGTTGATTTTGCAAGATAAATCCCATATTTACTTTTATCGTCTTTGCCCGCTTGAACAATGAAAAGTTTATTTGGATTATCGCCAAAACAAATGTATGGATGCGATGAAACACGCATATTCCCCTTGTTTGGCAATGCCATACGAAGATTAACTTTTTCCCCAATAGTAACAACAGTTTGAGCGACTTTTGGACTTGTCCAGGCCCAACTTACTCCACCATTTGTGGATTTTTGGACCATAATGCTCGTATAATTGTTGTTTTTGTTTTCCCAAACAACATACAAAGTCCCATCAGATGCAACAATTGGCATTGGCGATTGAACGCCACCCATTCCGATGCTTCCGGGAACCTTTACTACTGGGGCAAAATCTTCACCATTAGCTGAATAGGAAAAGCCTATCGTTGAACCTTGGCTTGGCGAAATCAAATACCAAGTGACGTAGACACGGTCCTTAAATGGCGAATTTGGATTAGCATCGCAAGCAATAAATGGCTTGTCGTGTGAATCTTGCGAAGCTCCACCACCAACAGAGAGAGCAACAGGAATAGGTTGGCTCCAAGTAGCACCATTATCGGTCGATTTATTAACAAACACGCCGCCATCTTCAATATTACCCTCATTTGATACTTGCGTAAAGATGTATGAATAATACAGCGTGCCTTTTGAATCGAACGCCAAGCCGGGGTCAACATTTGTCATTCCGCCATTGGTTGGCGTTGGAACAAACACATCAGCATTTGGCGGGGTTAAAGATGTATTCCAGGTTTGACCTCCGTCCGTGGAATAATATGCCGCCATTCGATATCTACTGGCAGGTGAATTATACTGCATATCGTTTGCTGCAGCCACAATGACATTGGGATTGAGTGGGTGCCGGGTTATAAAAGTTTCGGATTGACCACCAACAGACTTAACAATATTGATGATTTGAATACCTGATGAAGTTAAAATTCTTTCTGGACCCTTTTCGAGTTTATCCAAAGGTATTTCTTTGGGTTTGAAAACATCGTTGTAAGAGCTCAACACAGACTTTTCGGCATCAAAAATTGGTGGTAACATCCTATACTCAAGTTGTGAAAAAAGTAAATATGGTACTAACCAAATCAACAAAAACAAACACTTTTTCATTTTTCAACTCATACAAAAAATAACATAACAACAAAACCAAAATTAATAAAAATTAAGGATTACGGAGGGTAGCTTGACCAAAAAGCTCCTGAGCGGGGATTCGAACCCCGGACCCCCTGATTAACAGTCAGGTGCTCTAACCAGCTGAGCTACTCAGGAATAAAATCAAATACAAAATTAATAGAATTTTCAAAAATAACCAAATAAAAATACCAGAAAATGTTCAAAATTTTTTAGAAATTATAACGAATTAAAAAGTAAAAGTTTGCCATAAATCTATCAATTTTAGATAATCCTCTGTGGTATTCAAATTAAAAAATAACTCTTCTTTATAGAAAGGTAGGTTTTCGGGGTGAATAATTTCAACATCTATTGTTTTCAAAAAGGTATGGAAAGACTTATCGCTAAAGTCGTTGCTTGATAAAAAATTTTCTACATTTGGTAAAATACTTTTAGAATAGATACCAACCAATGGTTGATGGAATCCCCCAGCTTGACAAAAAACAACAGGTTTTGCAGTAGGATAATCAAGAATGTACTCAATCATCTCTTTTGAAATAAATGGAAGGTCGCAGGCCAAAACAAATATTCTTTCGGACTTGGAATGAATTAATGCCGAGTGTATCCCAGCCAAAGGTCCTTTCCATTTGTAAATATCTTCGTACAAAGGAATGTTCAGAAATTTATATTCATCGGGTGTGTTCGTAATAATTATTACTTCCGAGAAAATCGATTTCATTAAATCGACAAGGCGTTCGATAATTGTTTGATTTCCTAATTTCAAAAAAGATTTGTTCACTCCCATACGGGAACTTTTCCCACCGGCGAGAATTACTCCTGTTATATGAGAATGCATTTCACTCTTTCTCCTTTTTTCGGATTCAATTTATCTTCTTCAATTTCAATTAAACAATTTGCGCGACCCATTTCAACAAGATTGCCGGATGACTGAGAAAACTCAGAGATGACTTTCCATTCGCCATTTTCTTCAAATAATATTCCTCGCAAAAAATGCCGCTTTCCATCTTTTTTCTTTAAATCATTCTGCAAAGTTGCTGTTACACTTTTCATTTCATTTTGTCTGAATAAGAAATTAATAGCTGGCTTTATGAATACATAGAAACTTACAAGCGAAGAAACTGGATTACCGGGCAGACCAAATACTAAAATTCTTCTTTCATCTTTTTCATACGATCCGAAGTAAATCGGTTTACCGGGTTTGATGTTTACTTTCCAAAATTTTTCTTTCACGCCTTGCTCCTCAAAAACTTCCTTTAGAAAATCATATTTGCCGACTGATACTCCACCGGTTGTGATAAGTAAATCAATATCCAATGCTAAAGCTGATTTAATTTTTTCTGTAACTATTTTTTTGTCATCATTTACGAAACCAAGATTGATGACCATGTGATTCATTTCTTTCATTGCAGCATAAAGAGAATAATTGTTTGATACCCGAAGTTTATCATCAAGCGGTTTCTCATTGATTGGAATCAGTTCATCGCCGGTTGCAAGAATCGCAGTTTTGAGTTTAGAATAAACTTTTACTTTTTCTTTTCCGCAGCTTGCAAGAACTGCGATAGTCTTTGCATCAATTTTTGTGAAGCAATAAACTGCAATTTCATTTTTTCTTAAATCATTCCCTTGTTTGCGAATATTCATTCCTTTTTTGAAAAAAGCATCTTGCTTCAGGGAAAGAACATTGCCATTCACCTCTACATCTTCAATTGGAATAATTGTATCGGCATTCGGTGGAAGCTTACTTCCGGTTGTAATAAGTACTGCATCGTTCTCAGTTAAAGTGAATGAGGAATAATTTCCGGCTGATATTTCGCCAATTATTTTCCATTGAGTTCTTTCTGAAAATTTAATTGCATAGCCATCTACCGCTGAATTATCGAATGGAGGTAAATCTACATCAGCAATTACATCTTCAGCAAGTATGCGATTGAATGATTCAAGCAAATCAACTTCTTCAGTGTGAAGAGTTAATTTTTCAAATTCGCTTTTAATTATTTCAAGTGCTTCGTTATAGTTTATCATATTTCTCCTTTGTGTTCTTTGTGACTACCTTTGTGCCCTTCGTGGTTAATTTTTTACCACAAAGGTACACGAAGTTTATCACTAAGGTACACTAAGTATTTTAATTTCATCACCTACGAATATTTCTCCGCCACGAACTACCTTTGCAAAAATTCCTTCTCGCGGCATAACGCAATCCCCAACTTTGTAAAAGATCGCACACTTGCTGTGACATTCTTTTCCAATCTGCGTTATCTCCAGTTCAGCTTCTTTTCCTATTTTCATTCGTGTACCGACCTCTAAGTCCGGCAATTCAAGAAATTCTGTTGTAATGTTTTCAGCAAATGCGCCGGGACGAAGATTTGGCAATCCTTTCTCACGCATTTTATCAATGCTTTCGAGCGCAAGAAAACTAACTTGTCTGTGCCAGTTGCCAGCGTGAACATCCCCTTCAATTCCAAAGTTTTCTATCAACTTTGCTGATTGAACATTTGTCTTTGGTATTCCCTTTTTCTTGCTGATGGATATTGCAACAACTTTGCCGATTACATTTTTAGTTTCAACTTTTAAGGGTAATTCTTTTGTCTCTATGTTATTCATAAATATTCCTTCTCTTTGTTTCTCTATGAATTCTCTGCGGCTCGACGTGTAATTATTCTTATTACACGGAAAAACACGGAGAACCACTGAGTTATTTAATAAAATAGTTTCCACTTTTTCCTCCGGTTTTACTTAACAATTTAATTTCACTGATGATCATTGACTTATCAATCGCTTTACACATATCATAGACAGTCAATGCAGCAACCGAAACGGCAGTTAATGCCTCCATTTCAATTCCCGTCTGTGCAGTAGTTTTTGCAAAGGATTTTATTTCGACAGTTTTCTTTTGGGAATTCAATTTCAATTCAACATCAATTTTAGATATAAAGATATTATGGCAAAGTGGAATTAATTCACTCGTTTTCTTTGCGGCTTGAATGCCGGCAAACTTTGCAATTGAAAGCACATCGCCTTTCTTTACTGAATTGTTTTTGATTGCGTTAAAAACTTCTTTTGATACTTTTACTTCGGCGTACGCTTCGGCTGTTCGTGTTGATATTTCTTTTACAGAAACATCAACCATTTCTGCTTTGCCTTTACTGTTAATGTGTGATAATTTTTTCTTCATCCGCCTATACTCATCATATTGTTTTGATTTAGTTTTAACAATTCATCGACACTCGGATGCTTTAACCATTTTGATTGCAATGAATTTTTTATAAACTCAATAATCATATCATCTGATATAGTTTCATCGGCTAATAAAGATTTTAAACTCAAATCTGATGGATTTGAAAAGAGACAATTTTTTATTTGTCCAGCTGCTGTGATGCGAAGACGATTACAACTATCACAGAAATGATCTGATATAGAACTGATAAATCCAACTTTCAAATTTGAGCTATTGACAAAATAATCTTTGGAAACTTTCCCATCGCTTTGAATTTCTGTTAAGGAAAACTTTTCTTCTATTCTGCTTTTCATTTCTTTCCAGCTTAAAAATTTCGAGTCATCCCATTGGTTACCGGTGAATGGCATATACTCAATAAATCTTAGTGTGATTGGATATGTTTTGAAATACTCAACGAAATCACTCAGCTCATCATCATTAATATTTTTGATAACGACCACATTCACTTTTACTGATCTGAATTTCATCGAAACTGCTTTTTGAATTGCTGTGAGTGTCTCATCAAGATAATTTCTGCCGGTAATTGCAATAAATTTAGTTTTATTCAAAGTGTCGAGACTAATATTCAATCTCTCAACACCAAAGTTGAGGAGCGAATCAAGTTTATCAAGCAGATGAGTTCCGTTAGTTGTAATTCCGATTTCAAAATCATATTGATTTTTAAGTGATGAANTCATTTCAAAAAATTTCATCACATCTTTTCTAATGAGTGGTTCACCGCCTGTAAATCGGATTTTTTTTACCTCTAAATCACGAACAAAAATTTTTATCAGTCGAAACAATTCTTCGTAAGTTAAAATTGACTTGTTAGATTCAAATCGTGCAAAAGAATTTGATGGATTGCAGTAAATACAATTCAGATTGCATTTATCAATCAGAGAGATACGAATGTAGTCGTGAATTCGGTTGAAGTTATCTACTAATTTCATATTATTTCTTTTACCACAAAGGAACACCAAGTTCATCCCAAAGGTGCACAAAGCATTCAACTTTGTGAATTTCTTTGTCCTCTTCGTTGTTAATTTCTTTCTTCATAAAATTAAAATTCCAATCACTGTTACAATCAGCACCACATATGCTGGTTGAAATTTGAAAAAATATCAACGTTGCACCAACTGTGAGTAACGAAAATTCCTGTCAACGATTTCCATTCTTACCAGCATTCTGAAACATAATTGCTACAATCATTCCAATAACAGCGTACTTAACTCCGTTGAATGCTTTCGTTACAAGAACATTGTTTTCATAAATGGAATAAACGTAAGTACTTAACAAAATCAATATTGCCGGAGTAAAAATATTCCCAAGATTTGCTGCAACAGCTCCAAGAATTCCGGCAGTTTTATAGCCAGTGTATGTTGCAAACTTTATAGAAATGGCGCCGGGAAATATTTC
>RCNO01000023.1 GCA_003731685.1 Bacteroidetes/Chlorobi group bacterium MS-B_bin-24 | reverse complement strand
TCTGGCAATATCGCACCAATTAATGAAGCAAAAGGAACATAAGCGTAATGTTTATGGAATGAATTCCAATATCTTTTTATTTTTACTATATCAAATCCCATTTTTTTCAAGATAAATTTATATTTTTTCTTATCCCAAAAATCCAAATGGTTTGCCCAACTTGCTTCCTGTGAACCAAATATATGTCTGCCAAGTTGAAACTTGTATCGACGGGAAGCAAACAAATACAAAAAGGCACATAGTTGAAAATCGGGAGTTTCAATGTGCAAAATTCCACCAACTTTTAGCCAAGTTCGCCATCGAGAGAGTAACTTCAATGCCTCGGCACGATTAAAATGTTCGAAAAGATGATGCAAACGAACTTCATCAATCGAGTTTTCGGGAAATTGCACAGTCCTGATGTCTGCATACATATCTGCTTTTACATCCATTATTGTATGCTCGCTCGAAGGCAAATCTATATTCAGGTAGCCCTCAAGATATTTGTTCCCGCAGCCAAGATGCACTTTCATTCATTACTCCTACTTTTTTAAACCAATTTGTTTGAAAATATTATTGAATCTATGTTCGTAAGTATGTTCGGAAACTGCACGGCGAAACCCGTTATAAGCAATTTCTTTACGCAAACTATCATTGCCAAGATAATATCTGATTTTTTCGAGCAATTCCTTTGGTGAGTCGAATACCACAATTTCCTTGTCTTCGATGAAATAGTCCGAAATATTTCCAGCTTTTTCGGTAATTAAGAATCCCCCAGAGCCTGGAATCTCGAACATTCTTCCCTTGATTTGCTTTCCAAAGCGATGTATAGTAGCCTTGATGTTCTGAGGCAATCGGCTGATAGGCTGAAGTCTTATTTTTCTGTCGCAACGCCTTGTTACTAAAATACTTGCTAAACTTCTTGGCTTAAAGCCACCCGAAGCACGGCTAAAATTCAAGTTAATTTTTGAATTACGAAAAACTTTAAGCATTTCATTGAATTCCAAACGCCCGCTTGCCCAACCACGACCAAAGCAAGCTACATCGATACCATTACTCCTTAAAAACTTAACTATCCTTTCACGGTTGCTATGATTCTGTCCCACAAAAGAAACATCGAATCGATAAATAACTTTTTCGAAATCAAAGTCCGATGGAATTTGATACAAAAAATGGTTGAACCCCCATTGTGTTTGAACTACATTGTAAATCCCATACTTGTGATATCTGGGAATCGACTCGGCATCAGTAGTCGAAACAAAAGAGAAAAACGGTGCCCAATACCGAGAAAAGTTGTAAAATCGCCAATGGTCATCAGCAAACCAATTAAAGGTTGTTATTTTTAACTCATTTTTTATATATAACAAAACATCCTTTTGAAATTCATCGTTAAACAGAAAGAAAAAAATTAAGTCTGGCTGGTGATTTCGGACATACTCCAAAAGTTTTTGGTTCATTCCCTTCTGTCCAAGCTCACGATAATACACATCAAATGGGAAATGAACAACAGAATGCTCCCCATTGTTCATCTTCATTAGTGTATCATAAAAGTTATAGTATTCGAAGCTTAAGCCACGAGATGGAACACCATATTCGTATTTTAAACCACAAAAGATGATTTTCATTTTACAAAAAAAGCAAAATTAACACTTGTATAGCTTTCAAAAGCCAACTTGTTTGGAATAATTAATGGTAATTACTCAATTTATTCCACCCAAGCAAGTGTAAATTTTTTATTTATCATTACCAGATTGTTCTGTAGGGGCGACCGGCCGGTCGCCCCTACAAGTATTTTCAGACATAGGATGTTGCGAAAACATCCGATGTATTTTTGCAAGGCAATTGCTAATTATTTCAGTCGCATTCGTCCGAACAAGAGATTTTCAGACATCGGATGTCTGGCAGACATCCGATGTCTAACCGTGATGAATTCCATTTGGGTAACAAAGTCGGTTTTGCGATTATAATGTCTTGTAGGGGCGAATAATTATTAGCCCGTACAACAAAACACAATTTACAAGTATTCCTTCATCATCCCCATCGTAGAGGTAGACCTATGTATCAACCCTGAAAATGCTTTGGTGGATTATTTTGAATAATTACCTAATTAATAAATCGAAAGTAAATTTTTAGAAGAGCCTCTCTGGATTGTTGAATAACTTATCCAAGTTGGAATGGAAATGAAAAATGAAAGTGTTTTTTAAAATATGTTCAAACTCGACACTATTCTTTTGAACATCGGTTTGTGTCGAAAGGGAAGAGGATGTATTTACAACTTCTGCCGATTCAATTTCATCTTTCAAAGCGGCAATGGAGCGATTAAATGGAAATTTACGAAAGGCAATTTCAATGACTTCTCTTGCATCATTATGTTTTTGGAGTTTAAGATAGGATTTAGAAAGAAAAAAATAAAGCAGAGGGAATTCACCAAAATCGTGAATTCCCTCTTTGCACAACTCAATTACTCTTTCGTAGTTTCCAGAATTAAATTCATTGCTTACATTTTCGACAAAAGCGATAGGGTCTAAAGCTACGCCCATACTAATCTCGCCGACCAAAAAGACGAAGCAGGAATAAGAACAAATTGATAAAATCAAGATACAAAGTTAAGGCACCAAGAATAGCAAATTTGCCAAGCGCAGTTCCGTCGTCGCTTAATTCATAGAACATCTCTTTAAGTTTCTGCGTATCGTAAGCAGTTAAACCAACAAAGATGAAAACACCAATAATTGAAATTGCAAAATCCAATGCGGAGCTGGCTAAAAATATATTAATTATTGTGGCAAGAATGATTCCAATCAGCCCCATAAACAAAAAGCTGCCAAAGCTGGTAAGGTCGCGCTTCGTGGTGTAGCCATAAAAACTCATAGCAGCAAAGAGCGCCGCAGTAGTGAAAAAGACATTCTGAATAGAGGTCGCAGTATACACAAGGAAAATCAATGATAACGTAAGCCCATTCAGGAACGAATATATCACGAAAAGTAATCCAGCTGTCGAAGCTTTAAGAGACATAATTCGGGCGGAGAGAAAGAAAACCAAGCCAAGTTCAACAAGAAACAAAAAGATAAGCAAGCCCGGATTGTATGCGATATACTCAATCATAGAACTGGAAGCCACAAAAACAGCGGTCAAACCCGAAATCAACAATCCGCCAACCATCCAGGCATAAGTCTTTTGCACGAAAGATTGCAATGCAAGCGCCAATGATGGGTTCTCGAAAGAATTTAATCCCCTTTTCATAATCAAACAATTATTGTTACTAAAAATATAAAATCGTTTTTTCGATATAAAAATTGTTTAATCAAACATCAATGTGAATTATCCAGTTATAAGTGTCTTTGATTATTCCGTGCTGCAACCCCGTCAGTGTGTCGTACATCTTTTGAGCAATCGGTCCAATTTGATTATTGTTGATAATTAGTTCCTTATCGCGATAATAAAGCTTACCCACAGGTGAAATTGTTGCAGCGGTGCCAGTACCAAAGACCTCCTGCAAAGTGCCTCGTTCGTATGCTTCCAGAACTTCTTGAATCTTAATCGAACGCTCCTGAACTTTGATTCCCATTTGTCGGGCAAGATGTAAAACAGAATCCCGGGTCACCCCGGGGAGAATTGTGCCCTGTGTTAAAGGTGGAGTGATTAAAATATCATCAATTACGAACATTATGTTCATCGCACCAACTTCATCGACGAATTCGTGATGAATCCCATCGAGCCAAAGGACTTGCGAGAAGCCTTTTTCTTTGGCACGCTGTCCTGCATAAAGCGAGGCAGCATAGTTGGCAGCAGTTTTCGCCATTCCCAAGCCGCCTCGAACTACCCGAACGAATTGGTCTTCAATAAGTATTTTTACCGGATTTAATCCTTCGGGATAATAAGAAGCAACTGGCGAAGTTATAATTATAAAAGTATACTCCTGCGAAGGGTGAACCCCAAGGAAACAACTGCTACCAAAGCAAACGGGACGAATATAAAGCGATTCCCCTTTGACTTTGGGCACAAACTTGTGGTCAAGCTTAATAAGTTCGATAATTGCCTCGATAAATTTTTCCACATCGAAAGGAGGTATGCAAAGACGCTCGGCAGAAGATTGCATTCGTTTTGCATTCATCTCGGGTCGGAAAAGGTTGACCCCACCATTAACATCATAATAGGCTTTTAATCCCTCAAAAATTGTTTGACCATAGTGTAAAGTCATCATCGATGGTTCGAAACAAATAGGACCATAAGGAACGATTTTACCATCATCCCACTTTCCGTCGCGATAAAAGCTTATAAACATATGGTCGGAAAAATAGCGGCCAAAGCCTAAATTTTTCCAATCAATTGAATCAAAACGGGTTTGGGTTGCTTTTTCAATTTGTATTCCCATTTCTTCACCATTTGAAAAATTTTGAAATGTAATTTTACGAAAATTTTTACAATCCACGAAGTAAAACTACTTAATGTAATGAAAATGTGGAAAACTATAATTTCGACAAGTTTTGATAATCATTATAGATAAACAGGTTTTCTGCCCTTTTCAATTTTAAACACCAACACCATTTTAACAAATTTATCACAAAACTTTTAAATATATTCAAACAATACCTTTTGCCTGAATTTTTTTTAGTAATTTGCTTTTTTAAGACTTCGTTTTTACGAAGTTTAGTTATTATTAACAAAAAAGGAAAAAACAATGTCAACAGAAGGTTTTAATCCATTCAAAATGGCACAACAGCAATTTGATGCTGTTGCAAAGAAGCTTAATTTAGACCAAGCAACTTGCGATTTACTTCGATTTCCCGAGCGTGAATATCAATTCAACATCCCAATCCGTATGGATAACGGTACTTATCGTGTATTCCGTGGCTTTCGCGTTCAACACAACGATGCTCGTGGTCCGGCAAAAGGTGGTATTCGTTTCCATCCCAACGAAACAATCGATACTGTGCGAGCACTCGCAATGTGGATGACTTGGAAAACCGCAGTTGTCGATATCCCGTTGGGTGGCGGAAAAGGTGGCGTCGTTTGCGACCCACACGAATTAACTCTTCACGAGCAAGAGCAAATCTGCCGTGGTTGGGTCCGCCAGATTGTTCGTAATGTAGGACCATTACAAGATGTTCCAGCCCCGGATGTTATGACCAACAGCCAACATATGATTTGGATGCTCGACGAGTACGAAAAAATCACGGGAATTAAGGCTCCCGGATTTATAACCGGTAAACCACTTGGTTTAGGTGGTTCTTTGGGTCGAACCGAAGCCACAGGTTATGGCGTAATGTACACAGTGCGCGAAGCATTGAAGCACCTTGGAATTGATATCAAAAATACTACGGCTTCTTTCCAAGGCTTCGGAAATGTTAGCCAATATGCTCTCGACCTTTACACCCAAATGGGCGGAACAGCTATTGCGGTTTCCACTTGGGACCCGAAAGAAAAAAGAGCAATCACTTTCCGTAAAAAAACTGGAATTAGTTTCCAAGAACTGATTGGGATTACCAACAAGTTTGGTGAAATCGACAAAGAAAAGGCAAAAGACCTTGGCTATGAAATTCTTGATGGAACTGCCTGGATTGAGCAAGAAGTCGACATCCTCGTTCCTGCTGCTTTGGAAAACCAAATCAACAAAGACACAGTGCAGTTAATCAAGCCATCGGTCAAAATAATTGCCGAAGGTGCAAATGGACCAACAACTCCCGAAGCCGACGAAGTTCTGAAAGCCAAAAAGATTCACGTTATTCCAGACTTCCTCTGCAACGCCGGCGGTGTTACCTGCTCCTACTTCGAACAAGTTCAATCCAATATGAACTATTATTGGACAAAGGAAGAAGTTCTGCAGAAACTTGACCAAAAGATGACAAGCGCCTATCATTCCGTCTTGGACCTTGCAATTAAGAAAAATGAATATATGCGCGATGCCGCTTATATGATTGCTATTACCAGAGTTGCCGATGCTGTTAGGCTTCGCGGTTGGGTTTAATAATTAACTTTTCTAAGTATTTAGGCCCACCCCATTGCGGGTGGGTTTTTTGTTTTTTACTTAAATACTAGAAGGTTCGAGCGAAAAAGTCCACTTAATTTCTTTCGCCATTGTCCGATAGACTAATTTCTTTGAAGGTATCTTTAAACCATATTGAGGAGAATAAAAACAATCTTCAATTTCGATGCTTGTGTCGGGAAATGAAGCCACAATTTCAACATTTCCATTTTTAAAATACACTATGTTCCCATTTATCGAAACTTCAACATTTGGATGTAGATGCAAGAAAATTAATTTTTCGCCTTTAAGATTTAAAGTATCTAAAATCTCTATGCGACTCAACTCAAATCCAACTTCTCGCCTGCAAACTCTTGGGTAAGCATAGTGTTCGCCGACAATTTTGTTTTGACTTGTGTAAATCAAACGTGAACGGGTCCGATGCTTGTATATCCAGAATAAATCATCAGGATTTTGTGCGCGCAAAAGGTTCTGCTCTTTGCCTTGCCAAACAATTGTATTGTGCATTTTCGTTGAACGGAATAGGTTCCTTTCCTCAGCAGAGCAAGTATAACAATAGGTTCCTGGGTCAACAATAAAATCCTTTCCAAAAGCGAAAAGAGTGATGGACAACTGGTCGTTGTGCGAATGTCCTCCCTTTCCGTTTTGGCCAATATCCCCACAGCGAAACGTCAAATAGTAATAAACTGATTTAACAATGTAAATACCAAAGTTTGGAAATGCGAAAAGTGTTGGAAGCACAACTATTTTTGGTTTAGGCAAAGCCAAATTAGCCGAAACAGATTTCGAGAAGAAAGTTTTGCTGGCTTTTGCATTCTTTACATCACAAGATAAACATTCAACTAATCTATCCAAAATATCACGATTTAAAACATTTTCATAGTTTTCCTCGAATACAAGAAAATCGTTGAAAAAATAGTTTAGACGTATAAAATATCCGCTATCGGTGTCGCCAATTTGTTCTATTTCGCCATTTGGCTTTCGTATTGCAAAAGCAAATTCAACAATCTTACATAGCTTCCTTTTGAAATCCTCAGGTAAATCAATTTTCATATCCAGACCAACCGAAAATTTTTGCTTAGAGTATTTTTTTAGTCTTTTGCAACACTTCCAATCATAAGATGTATATTGGGAAAGGGAAAATACTTTTTCCTTTGTCAAAGAGTTCAGAATATATAAAGCAAAAAGCAACATTTCGGCTGTTTGAATATGATAGTAAGTTGAGCATTCAAAGTTGCCTCCATCGGAAAAGAATTGATATTCGGTTTCATTCAACAACTCCTGCAAACCAAAAGCAAGTATCTGGCTTGTAAAGTTGCAATTGGGCAAATATGCACCAGCAAAAATCAAAGAAACAATATTGGCAAAATAGTGGTTTCCACGCAGGCCATCGGACCATTCAAGATTTTGAAGAATAAACAATAAATGTTTATAAATACTTTCGATGAACTCTTTTAGGAAAAGTTCATCGAAAAGACATCCACAACTTTTGAACATATCGAAAGAAACAAGCCAGTTCGCCATTCTTATTCCAACATCCATAGGGGAACGCCATTGCACTGTGTATCCAACAGGATTGACAGCAATAAAATTTAGTATTTGGTTTTGAAATTCCTCGATGCAGAGCCTTGCAAATTCTGGATTCGAATCGCGAAAAAGCTTATAGTTATAAGCCAAGACAGGAAGATGCTGCATTTTTCCCAGTTCCCACGGGTGTTTAATGTCGTTTCCTAACTCAATTTTTATTTCTTTGTAGAAAGCTGGCTCCCAAACAAAATTATTGACAGGGTTCGACCAAAAATCAATCAAATTGTAATTCTTTTCGTTCAGGTAAGTAAGTAGGAATCGTGCTTTCGCTTTCCAAAAGTCAGGAAGTTTGTCCAAAATCTCATTCAAAGAAAGTTTTGTATTTCTGCTAATCCACCCAGTGCCAAGCAAATTGAAGCGGTGGTTTAATATATGTTCGCCAACTTGCTTCAACTTCTCACTATGATGCTCCAAGACGACTTTATCTGGAACAGTGAAATAACCTGTTTCTAAATCCGAAAACCAATCGGGAACTTCTTGGGAAATAATCTCCAACAAATTTTTTTTTGCTTTATTAATATTAGATTTTTTGAAGATTCTGGCTAAAACCTTCCTAAAAGCGACGGAGAAAGGAATTCTTGTCAATTTCCAAAATTCAGACAAAGCGAACTCCTAACGATACAACAAATATTTAGAACGAATTTTAACAAATTCATTCAAGCCATTTGAAAGATAATCCTTAAACTTTGTTTCGTTTCCATCGATTAAGTAATCGAACAATTTATCAGTTCCAGTGACTTTTTTAAACATTTCAACTGATTGCAACTTGAGGTTTTCGAATAAATCGGGAAATTTTTTCCTGACTTCAAACAAAAGGGTCATTCCATACGTAAATAATCTTGCATCTTTGTTTGAGTCGAAAGATACTTGAAATCCCATTCCTAAATGTTTAGAACTATGGATACTCTTTTTGGAATTTATGACTTTAAAAACCACACCGTCGAAATTCAACTTTGAAATCAAAGATTGCACACGGTTGAAATTCGCACGCGGAATTGAAAAAAACTGAAAAGGTAAATTTGTCCCAACGCCAAGATTGAAAATTTTTAATTCGCCCAAAGCCCCAAACATTGCAAGCCCCCTAACCGCATTAGGTGATGTAACATTTGGCGAAGTGGGTATCCATTCCAATCCTGTATTTTCCCATTTCATATCGCGACGCCAGTTCTCCATTTTTACCACTGTCAATTTACACTTCTTGGGAGTACCATTTTTCCCAAGCCAACCTTCTTCGTTAATCATCGTCGCCAGCTCTCCAATAGTACAACCATGAATGTATGGAATTGGAATGATGCCCACGAACGAAGCCTTCTCGATTTCCAGAACATTGCCATCGACCAAGTTCCCACCCAACGGATTCGGTCGGTCCAGCACAACAACCTGTACCCCAGATTCCGCCGAAGCAAGCATAACATAATACAAAGTGCTGATAAAAGTATACGAGCGAACCCCAACTTCTTGCAAATCCACTACAATTACATCCACAAGCGACATTTGGAACGGTGTTGGTTTCCGATTGTTTCCATACAGCGAAAAGACAGGCACCCCGTAAATCGAATCGTCGGGAACAAATTTCCCCGCTGGAACAGTGGTGTAGAAACCATGCTCTGGGGTGAAAATCGCTTTCAACTCGAAATTGGGATTATTAACGAAATGTTCAACAGTAAGTTTTTGTCCCCGAGACCGACTCGCCGAATTTGTTAACAAGCCGACTCTTTTGCCCCAAAGCAACTTAAAATCGCTTTGAATTAAAACATCAATTCCAAGTAGGACCTCATTGCTACCTGATTTCTTGCCAAGTAAGGGGAAATTGAGCAAAATTAACAAACATAAAACGAGAACTTCCTTCCTCCGAAAGAACATTTCCNAAAATTGTAATTATAAATTTCAAAATTAAAAAACTATCTTGTATATGGAGTTTGAAGATATTTATTAGCTTGCTCGTGTGAATCCCGGAAATTTTTCCACGAAAGCACTTTCTGATACTGCATTATAGCATATTTTCTTTTCCCTTGTAAATCGAAAATTTTTCCGATTTTCAAATTTAGATAAATCATAAAAGGCGAAGGTCCATCTTTGTCCAACTTTCGGGAAAGTTCATCACATTTATAAAAATAATTCAAAGCCTCATCGTATTTGCCTTTTTCCATCAAGGCGCTCCCAACGTAATATAGAGCTTCTCGGGCGGTCAGCAGGTCGTAGCCGGGCTTTTTTTCGCTATACCATTTAAGTATTCTCTGCCAATGCTCTAACCATTCATCAAGGATATAGAGCGAAACCAAACAACGGCCCAAGTATCTTTGGAAAACGGGATTATTAGGATATTTTGCAACGAGTTCTCTTGCAATCTCCAAAGCAGAGTAGAAATCCTTCTCAAAATCGTAATAAATTTGCATTAGAACAAACTTTGCCTCTACGCTTGCGTATCGAGCATATTTGCTCGAAGCTTGCAGTTGAAGTATTCCCAGCTTTTTATCGCCCTTATGTAGAAAAAGCATCAGTGGCTTAATAACAGGATATTGCTCGGGTAGGACCTCGGCGAAATAATTATAAATTCCAGTTCCAAGCATAATGTCGTAATTATTCGGTGCTATTTCCAAACATTTCAACAAAATTTGATATGCACTATGCCCATCCGACGCAGCACGAAACCAATTTTCCCGAACAACGTGGAACCTACCACGGTAGCCAAGAGCCCCTCCTTTGAAAAATAATGCACTTAATTCAAATTCATTTGTATCGAGTATCTGGTCGCAAACATCCAAAACTTTCTGGATTTTTTTGAGAAAAGAATTGTCATATTCTCGGGAGTCCCGAAAAACCGCTATTTTCCACCAATCTACCATTGCGTTGAGAAAATACCCAGCTGGCAATTGCGGATATTTTTTTATCACTTCGTTAAAGCATTTCTCGGCTTTGTCAAACTCCATATTGTAGATGTAATCGGCACCAAGCAGGACTAAACTATCGGCATCGGTTTTCATTGCAGGCCATTGGCTATGCAGGTGCATCGACGAAAGTAATAACATCAAGAAAAGCAAGCCAATGCTCAAATAATTACGTTTAATTGTGCTCCACAATTTGGACATATCGCTTTGCCTTGTTCTTTTTTGTAATTGATTTTCGCAAAATATCTTTGACGTTCAATAACAAGAAAATTACATTGAGGACAGTAAGTATTCTCTGCATCTGGAATATCGGTATTACCAATATAAACGTAATTCAAACCAAAAGACTTTGCAATTTCCCGAGCCCGAATCAAAGTAGAATACGGTGTCGGAGGTTTGTCGAGCATTTTGTATTGTGGATAAAATCGACTGAAATGCAAGGGAATATCTTTGGAAATTGAAGCAATAAAATTCGAAATTTTTTCGAAGCTCGAATCCGTATCATTCTCACCCGGAATCACTAAATTGATAACTTCTATATGTATTCCCAATGAATATACTTTCTCGATGTTATCGAGAACAGGTTTCAGATGTCCACCAGTTATTTTCAAATACTTTTGGTCATCAAAAAATTTTAAATCTATGTTTATTGCCTCAAGTAATTTTTCATTATCAACTATCTCAAGCATTTCTTTGCTAAAATAGCCATTCGAGACAAATAGATGGAAGAGATTTTTGGTCTTTTCATTCTTGCGGGCAAGGTTGATTATATCGCGAGCATATTCAAAAAAAATTGTAGGCTCGGAATATGTATATGCAATTCCGTCGACATTATATTCTTCTGCGATTTTAACTATTTGTTCGGGCGGAACTGTTGTACTCATTAATAAATTCTCGGGCTTAAGTTTAATCGATTGCGAAAGATAACTATTCTGGCAATTCGAACATTTGAAATTACACCCCGGTGTTCCAAAAGAAAGTACTCTGGTTTTAGGTTTAAAATGATAAAATGGCTTTTTCTCTATCGGGTCGATTGCAACTCCATCAATTTTCCCATAAGTGTAGGAATACAGCGTTCCTCCTTTATTAAATCGAACNCGACAGATACCCCCATAGCCATTTTTAATCTCGCAATAATGATTACAAAGATTACATCGAACAGCTAAATCGGGCAACTTATCGTAAAGAATAGCCTCGACCATTGGAAACTCTCATAGAAGACCCAAAGTTTTCATATCGGCTTCAAAATTCGACGGTTTTATTTTAATCAACCAACCTTCGCCGTAAGGGTCTTGCAATGCAACATCTGGGTTATCTAATACAGCTTTGTTAACCTCCACAACTGTTCCACTCAACGGCGAAAGAATGGATTGTGTTCTTAAATCGGATGAGAATATTTGGAAGTAAACACTGCCCTGCCTGATTTCATCTCCAACCGATGGCAAGTAAATTGTTTGTATTTTCCCGAACGAAAACAAAACTGCACGCTCAACGCCAAGCACGACCAAACCCTCGTCGTTCATCATCATCCAAGAGTATTGACCTACACCCTGAATGTTGCTTATTATCTCGTTTTGCAAAGGCGATTTAATACCATTTTTGATTTGGCTCACAACAATACTTTTTGCTCTGTCGATAACTCGGCGCAATTCTTCGCGAGTAAATGGCTTAGCAATATAATCGAACGCACCAAACTGCATTGCTTGCAAAGCGGTATTAATTGTTGCGTAACCTGTTATCATAATAACAAGTATCTTTTCGTCCACTTCTTTGGCTTTGCGAAGAAATTCAAGCCCATCGATTTCGGGCATCATCAAATCTGTTAAAATTATATTTGGTTGAAATTTGTTGAGCAAATCGAGCCCTTCGACAGCGGATATTGCAGTGAATATTTCAATATCATCATCCTTTTTAAGTATTCTCTTTATGCTGTCTAAAACAATTTGCTCATCGTCGACAACCAAAATTTTTACTTTGTCACTACCCATTTTATTTAATATTAATTTTGTTGAACTTCGCTTTCAAAAAATGCAGGCAAAACAATTTTAAAAATTGCCCCGCCCGATGGTGCAGTATCAACTTCGATTGTTCCGTGGTGCCGCTCGACGATTCCCCACGACACAGCCAATCCTAATCCACTGGTACTTTTTGTCGAAAAGAATGGTTCGAAAATCTTATCCATCAGATTCTCGGGAATGCCGGGACCTGTGTCTTCAACGGAAATAATACATTTCTTCTGTTGGCGATAATATTCACTCGAAACAGTGATTTTACCTTTGTACTTCATCGCATCAGCAGCATTTATAAGGAAATTCAGGATTACTTGTTGGATTTGTTTGGCATCGGCTTTAATTTTGGGAATTCTCTCTTCCAAAAAAACATTAATTTCAATATCCTTAAACTGTGGAAGGCGATGCACTAACTCAAGTGCTTGACGAATAATCAGATTGGGGTCGACAATTTCAAGCCTCGGTGTATATTGCTTAGCAAAATCGAGCAGATTACGAACAATATCCCTACACCGAAGGGTCTCGCGAATAATTATTTTAATGTCATCCTGCAATGGACTATCGCTTTCAAGTTCATCAAGAATACTTTCTGCATAGGAGAGAATTCCCGTCAGCGGGTTGTTAATCTCGTGGGCAACCCCAGCAGCAAGTTTCCCCAAAGCAGCAAGCTTTTCGCTTTGAATAAGCTTTTCCATCAATTGTATTTCATTAGTTGCATCGCGCCCAATTGTACAGGTTCCAATAATTTTCCCGCTGTAGTCAGTCAAAGGAAATCTTAGCATACGAAAATGATGTTCTTCGCCATTTATTGTAACTGTTTCGTTATACATTCGTGGTTTCCCAGTTCTTAAAACTTCTGCGTCGTGCATTCGAACAGTTTTGGCAATGGGTGCAGGCAAAACTTCTTCTGGGGTTCTACCAATAAAATCCTCGGGTTTCAAATTAAATGCCTTCGCAATTACAGGATTTACAAGAATATATTGTCCATTCAAATTTTTCATACTTATCCAATCTTGGGCATTATTGATAAAGCTTTTTAACTTTTGCTCCAAACTTTCTACTTCTCTTTTCAAATAAACAAGCTCTGTAATTCTATGCCAGTTAGAAAGAATAAAACGAACATTCCCTTTGGAATCGAAAATCGGCGAACGGGTTACTTCCCAATAAGTTTCGTTCGGAGGCGGTGTGGTGTGAATCATCATATGAGGCTTCTTCGTTTCGCATATATAATCGATTATTTCTTGCAAACCTTTTTTATCGCAGTTAATATCGGCAATATTAAGCACCTCGAAGCACTTTTGACCAATAATTTTATCTTCTTCAATGCCCACAAACTCGCAAAAAGCACGATTTGCACGCGTGATGGTTTGGTCTAAATCCATTACAACCGTTAAATCTTGTAGGCTGTCGAAAATAGATTTAAGGAAAAAATTATCATCTTCAATAATTCTTTCCAATTTTTCGAGGGATTGAATTTTATTATCCAGCTCTTCGTATGCAAACATTAAATCCCAAAAGATATGTGCAATTGAATGTTCAATTAATTTTATCTCTGGGCTTAATTCTTTTTTCAATTGTTTTACAAAATCATCATTACCAGTTAATTCAATAACAAGCTCAACTCCGGGAATTTCAAGAGCCTTTCGGTAATCTTGGAATATCATCAGGCCAAGTTCGCGTGCATATTGAACGCCTTCGGCATTGGGGTTAATATCCACAACAGCAACAACTTCGATGTTCAATTCCTTGATTTGCTTCCCTTGAATCAACTTCAAAATTGCAAGACAACCCTTCCCGCCACCAATTATAATTCCTTTCATTTCACCTCCTGTTTACTTTCAATGGGCTTTCCATTGGGGAATTCACTCTCGAGCATATCCGCATAATCCTCTATAAATTCCCGTAAACTTCCGTAAAAAGCCACAGGCTTTATCGTAAAATGAAGAAGTATTCGATTTAATTTTATTGGAATATAAGGATATAGCTTCTTTAGATTCATAATTCGGTAATTATAAAACGCGGAGCCATCTTCGGCAACTAAACTTTTCTTGACCTCGATTGGAAATTCATTCCCTTTGATTACTTGGTCAAATGTTTTTAATCCTTTTGCGACGGCATAGGAAACAATGTTGCCACAACTCCACAAATCAAAATCGGAAACATCCTGCATCAAATCGAAATCAATCCATCGATAATTCCCGGTATCCGATTCGACTATGATGTGGTCATTACGTATATCCCCGTGGCAAAGCTTAATCTCGTGCAAAAACAATATGGCTTTGAAAGAATCCAGCAGTTTCCATAGAATCTTAGGCAAATCTTCGTTGAAGTAATCGAGATGGCTTTTCTTTTCGATAAGCGGAACATATTGAAAGAAGGATTTACCACGAATGAAATCAATAATACGCACGGCGTTGTTCTTTTCGTCGTAACACACAAAACCTTGCATAAACCGATTATCCCCACGCACCAATTTCAACACCTCTCCTTCTTTTTGCGGATTACGATAGCAGCGGATACGCAAAAATCCAATATGCACATAGAATTCCTCGTGGAAAACCATTTTCAATATTTTTTCACTTCCGTCATTCAAATCTACAGCACTGAAGACCCAATACTTCGGCTGCTCGTCGATTCCAAAGCGTGGCTCTCGCATATTCCCACGAACAAGATAATCCCCGCAATTCAATCTGATGATATCCCCGCGATTTATTTTCATCCAATCAGTTGTATCGGTGATGATTTTAATCCGATAAGGATTTACTCTCCACCCAAGATATTGCTCGACCTTTTGTGCTAATAATTCTTTATCTTCGTTCATACTTAATCTCATTGTAAATCATTTCTTGTTTGTATTTTGGAAGCTTCTTAACAACTTCAAAATACGAATCTTCTATCAATTTTTTTACAAGTTTAATAGGCGCGTATTCATCAATTATTAACGAAATCCAATACTTTTTGTTTAAATGGTATGCAGGGAGAACAAAAGAATAGCTTTCACGCAGTCTTACAACTTCTTCTGGGTCGGCTTTTAAACTAACCATCAATGGGTGCGAAACCAAATCGACTAAAAGGAACATTTTGCCCATCACTTTGAAAACAAGTGTTTCCTCATCGAATGGAAAATCTTCGAGAACATAAGGCAAATTCAAACATAATTCCCTAATTTCCAATACATTCATATCTTTTGTGCTATGTTCTTTTTATCGAAATAATTAAGTTGCATTTTTTATTGAAAACAAAAATTAAATGGTTATGCAAAACTCAAATTATAATTTTGGATTGAATAATCCAATACAAATTATAACAAACAAACCGAAAGAAGATTTAACCCGAGCAGACATTATCAAAGTTATCAAGCAAATGGAACTTGAGCGAATTACTTTCCAATATGTTGCAATCGACGGAAGGCTCCGTCAGATGCAAATTCCAATTCAAAGCATTTACCAAGTGGAGTCAATTCTTGCCGACGGCGAACGTGTCGATGGCTCCTCTCTTTTTAAAGGTATTGTAAGCACTGGCAAATCTGACCTTTATGTGGTTCCGTTGTACAAAACTGCATTTGTAAATCCATTCGACAAAAAGAGCTTGGGCTTCGTTTGTCGCTTTTTCGACAGCAATGGTAATCCAGCTGAATTCACTCCCGATACGATTTTGAGCAAAGCTCATCAGTTGTTATTAAAATCTACTGGCTACGACCTGAAAGCTTTGGGTGAATTGGAATTTTATCTCATTTTTGACCAACCACGAAAAATGTTTATGCTTTCCAAACAGCAAGGCTACCATGCAAGCCCTCCTTTTGCCAAAACTACACTTGTTTTAAACGAAATTGCTTCTTTGATTGCCCAAATTACGGGCTCGGTGAAATATTGCCACAATGAAGTTGGCTACATAGAAAATCTTCAAAGTGAAATCCCCGAGTTAAATGGAAAAACTGCGGAACAACTCGAAGTTGAATTCTTTTTAACCGACATCGAAGACCTTGCAAATTATCTTGCCCTGTCGACTTGGATAATTAGGAATGTGGCATACCAGAACAATTGCTTTGCCTCGTTTTTCCCTAAAATCGACCCGGGTCATGCTGGTAATGGCTTACATTTCCATCTTGCATTAACAAAAGACAACAAAAACATAATGGTCGACAACTCCGGAGAACTATCCACCGAAGCATTAATGCTAATCGGTGGCTTATGCCATTACGCTCCGAGCCTAACCGCTTTTGGCAATACAGTTACAGCATCATATCTCCGTTTGGTTCCCGGGCAAGAAGCCCCAACAAAAGTTTGCTGGAGCCACTCAAACCGAAATTCGTTGATTAGAGTTCCTTTGGCTTGGAGCAAAGCAAACAATCTAGCTTCGAAAATCAACCCACAGCAAAAGGAACTTTTCGAATACCACGACACTCGCCAAACAGTCGAATTCCGAAGCCCAGACGGTAGTGCTCTTGTTCATCTTTTGCTTGCCGGGCTAATCTTGGCTGTTCAGTGGGGTTTGACCAATAGCCAACGCTCGTTAGAAATTGCCAAAAAATACAACGTCACCGAAGACCCAAAGAGTTTAGAAAACAAAGAACTCGAAATTCTTGGACGAAGCTGCGTCGAGTCGGCTGAAAAACTTCTTCAGAAACGGCACCACTACGAACGCGAAGGCATTTTCCCCAAAGAAGTTATCGACTATTATGCAAAACTACTGCTTGCCGAAAACGATAAGGACTTGAACCAAAGACTTATCTCTTTGCCCGAAGAAGAAAGATTGATTGAATCGCGCAGAATTATGCATAGAAATTTACACCGTTGTTAATCGTACAAAAATAAATGAGCTTTAAAGAAACCCCTATCACGCTTATACTTTTTATTTTGATAGCGGGAACATCTTTGCTTGCTTTATTCAAAGCAGGTGATTTGAAAAGTCTGCTTGCTTTGAATCCTTTCTCGGTTTTTCATAGAAAAAAGTATTACCAAGTTCTAACAAATATCTTTGTCCATTACGATTTTACCCATTTGATTTTCAATCTTTTGACTTTCTATTTCTTTTCACCACAACTTGAAACAACAATTGGAAGTTTTGCTTTTGCAGTATTATTTTTAACTGCTGGCGCGGTTTCATCTATCCCTTCCCTCATAAAATATCGAAACAATCCATTATATTTTTCGCTCGGAGCCTCTGGGGCAATTTCAGGTGTCGTTTTTTCTTTTATCTTTCTCTACCCAATGTCGAGGATTTATTTCTTTTTTATTCCATTTGGCATCCCAGCGCCCATCTTTACACTGCTCTATCTGATTTACTGCATTTATGCATCGAAAAGGGAGACTACAATAAACCACGAAGCTCACTTTTGGGGAGCGGTCTGGGGCTTGGTTTTTACAATCCTAATCCATCCTGAATCAGTCTCAATTTTCCTTTGGTGGATGGGAAAAATCTTTTAATCTATGGGCTGATTGTCGAAAAACTTATTATACCATAAAGCAAGATTCAAAAGAGTAAAAATGCGAAAAGCATACTTTCCTTTGCCAGCGCGATGCTTCAGCAAAATATTATTCACATATTCTAAATTGACAAACTTTTTCAAAAGATTAGAATTGTTAAGGGTATCGTGAGCAAAATTGAACCATTGATTCCGAAGCCATTCATTTATTGGAGCCCAAAAGCCCTGTTTCTTTCTGTAAATAATTTCAGGGGGCAAAATTCCTTCGACTGCCTTCTTCAAAAGATACTTTGTGGTTTTACCATCGGGAACTTTCAGCTTTGCAGGCAAAGACATTGTAAATTCAACAATTTTGTAGTCCAAAAAAGGAACCCGAGCCTCGATGCTGTTTGCCATCCCCATTTTATCTATCCGCATAAGCAAAAGTTCAGGAAGCCGTTGCGAAATTTCGACAAAAGTAACCCATTGTAAAAAATCCAGATTTCCATCGCTCAATGCCAAAGCTTCCTTATAAATCGAAGAGACATAACTCCAAGGTTTATATTTCAAATGCTTGTATTCCGGATTCAGCAAAACATCTAATTCAGTTGGTGGAAATATTGAAATCCCACTCCAATAGTATTCTTCGTCGTATGCACTTCGGCGAATTAATTCCAAAGGCAAGTATTGATTTGCAGAGTTAAAAACAGGTTTTAAGAGAAAATATATTGATTTCTTTAAAGCACTGGGGAGGAAATCAAAATTTTTCCAAATGCTGTGGTAAAATTTGTAATCACGAAGTAGCCAGTTATATCCAACAAATTGCTCATCGCTGCCTTCGCCAACTTGAACAACGATTGTGCCTGTATCTCGAGTTAATTTGCTCAAAAAGTAAATTGGAATGCAAACGGGGTCGGCATTCGGTTCATCTTCGAACCACACAAGCTCCTGAACTACATCGAAAGCATCTCTGTCGTCGATTAGAATTTCATTATGATTTGTTTTGAAAATTTCGACAATCTTTCGGGTATATTCCAATTCGTTATATTTTGCAAGTTCCTTAAAACCAATAGTAAATGTATCGACAGGTCTATCCATCAATTCGGACATCAATGCAACATTTAAGCTGGAATCTATTCCTCCACTTAAAAAAACACCAAAGGGAACATCGCTCATCATCCTGTCTTTAATCGCAACCCGCAAAAGGCGAATTATTTCTGTTGTTGCTTCTTTCTCGCTTATATCTAAAATTCTTTCCCTTTCGAATGGATTCCAGTATCTTTCAAATCGTGGTTGGCTTTTGCCTCTTTCCAAAACAAAAAAATGAGCTGGTGGAACCTTTTGAATATTAAGAAACAATGTGGAATGATTCGAACTTGCCCCAAAATTTAAGTAGCTCGATAATTCATTCCAGTTCAGCTCTTTCGCAACCAATGGATGCTTTAAAATTGCTTTGATTTCCGAGGCAAACACAAAAAAATCATTTTGCTGATAGTAATAAAGTGGCTTCTTTCCAATTCTATCTCGAGCACCAAAAAGCAGCTGTTTTGCTTCGTCCCATAAAACAAAAGCGAACATCCCCGAAATCTTTTTCACTACCTCGAATCCCCATTCTTTGTATCCATTTAGGATTACTTCGGTATCGGTGCGCGAACGAAACTTATAACCTTTACTTATTAATTCTTCTCGCAATTGCAAATAGTTGTAAATTTCCCCATTAAAGACAATGGTTACAGAGCCATCGGCAGTGGACATTGGTTGGTTTCCTGCGGGAGTTAAATCGATGATTGAGAGTCGTCGAAATCCGAAACCACAGTGCCCACTCTTTGAAATCCAAATCCCATCGCTATCTGGTCCCCTGTGGATTATCGTATTGGTCATCGATTCGAGAATTGGAGGGGTAATGCAACTTGGAATTCGGCTTTCAGTTGAACAGAGGACCCCGCCAATGCCACACATTAAATTTTTACCTGATTAATGAGGCAGAATTAATGATTTCTATCATCTCCTTTACTGCTTGCTCAATTCCAACAAATACGGAACGGGAAATAATCGAATGTCCTATACTTAACTCATCAATAGCATCAATTTTACATATAGGCAAAACATTGCGATAATTCAAACCGTGACCTGCAGCTACTCTTAAACCTATTGATTTAGCATAGTGTGCAGCGTTCTTAATCTTCTCTAACTCTTGTAAAATATCCTGCTCTTTGACCAAATTAGCATATTTCCCCGTATGTATTTCAACAATATCTGCCCCGGCTTGCTTCGAAGCATCAATTTGGCTCTGTTCGGGTTCAACAAAGAAACTTACCTCGATGCCAGCACTATGCATTGTAGAAACTAATTCAGAATACCTTTGAACATCTTTTGCAACATCCAAACCACCTTCGGTGGTTAGTTCCATTCTTTTTTCGGGAACAATAGTAACCATATCGGGTTTAATTTTCAATGCAATTTGAATAATTTCGGGAACTGCAGCCATCTCCAAGTCAAGTTTAGTAGAAACTACTTGGCGAAGAAGCTCAACATCGCGGTCTTGTATGTGCCGTCGGTCTTCGCGAAGATGGCAAACAACCCCACGAGCGCCTGCAAGTTCACATAACATCGCAGCAAGCACTGGGTCGGGCTCATTACCACCACGAGCCTGCCGAATTGTTGCTATATGGTCAACATTAACATTTAAAGTAATCATTTACTTCACCAAATTAAAAATTCAAAATTACGAAAAGTCAGGCTTCCGAAGGCGAAACAAAGAACTTTGGTGTTTCAATCTATGACAGAAAACTTCCCAAAAATTTCAGAATCTTTGTATCGCACTTTGAAGAAGTAGACACCAGAAGGCAACTTTGTTGGAAAATTTTCGAAAGCGACTACGCGAATCTTGTTAACTATGGAGATTTTAAATGTATTCGAAGGCAAGCTTATTTCGTTTAAATTAGAATCGAAGATTCTTAATTCCACAGAACCATCAACAGGTGCATTTGGTGGAACAGGAAAATTCAAATGCTCCTTTCCGAACTTCCAAGGATTGGGAAATGCAGATGTTGTCGCAAAAGTCTTGTAACCATAGCTCAAAAATAATGAATCTGCAATCAAATTTCTATCGCCTTGAAATTGATAAAACACATTTCTTGGGTATAATTGAATTCCGTTCCCTGTTGGTATTTCGGAAAGGATAATTGTGCATTCACGCGCAGAATCTTTGATTTGGTTTATTCCAGAATAAGAATCAATATTTGCAAGATAAATAACAAGAGTATCGTTGAGAGTTTCAAAAGTTATTCCCGGAAAAACAAATCTCAATGCCATAATCTCCAATGGTCTTAAAATGTGATTCGAGATAGAAGTTCCATTGAACTTTTGGTCTAAATAATACTTCACTTCAGGGAATAACTCAGCATTTGGTAAAAGATTGGGACGGGCTCTGCCCCCAGAGTAATAAAGATAAGGCAAAAAATTCGCCAAAGCCTCGGAAATTGAACTACCACAAGCTTTCAAAGCAAGCTCAAGGGAAAGCAAGGCGGAGTTCCCCCTACCAATATTTCGCCAAACTTCCACAATAGGAAAATCTCCAAACCGCTTATAAAGATACTGCAAGAATATTGCATAACGATAACCAACATAGTAAGTTGGGTCTGAAAGAACATACTTTTGCAAATCCCGGAACAAACTTGCAACAAATTGTAAATAATCTTTTGTTTCCGGATGCACCCGCCACTCCATAAAAGTGCTTGTCATCTCGTTAAACGAGGGGAAATTCGGGTCGCCATAACCAAATTGAAACAAATGGTGAAGTTCGTGGGCAGTTGTAATCTTCAAACCCAAATACCCCGATTCCCGAAAAGTTGCCCTTTTAGTCCCATTGGAAAAAAATGCTGTATCGTAGGGACTAAAATCATTATCAAGGATTGAATAACAAGCAAATTTTTGAAATACACCGGGTTCTTTTATTTCAATGTCGGGAATAGTCCATCCATAAGCAACTTCATCGGCTAAGCCGTTACCAATTTCCCAAAGGTAAAAATCATAAGCATCGGAACCGCCACGTCCACTATCTTTCGGCGGTGGGTCGAATCCCATAACATCAACATACACTTTATAAGCATATTCAAGGTAATATAAAGCAGAATCTACATAATCGGGAATCCCATTCCTGTTTAAATCAACCAACGGAACCCTGTTGCTTCCCGATGTATCGTAGTGAACAGCGAAAAGCCCATCCGAAGAGTACGCAACGCATTGGTTCTTGGGCCTTCCAGTAGAATCAAAATAAACTGTAGACAGGACCCTATCCTTAAAATCTTTATTATACAAAAAAGGGAAGGTTAAACACTTGGTTTCTTCTTCAAATGAGAAAATAGGATAAAAACTTAAAAGAAAGATGAAAATGGAAATTAGAAAGGCTTTAAAAGGCATCGTCGGAAACCTATCTGAACATTTCTTTAATCATTCCCCAAGACCGATAAAAGCCATTTACCTTATGTTCAACATTCACAGTATTTGAATACGAGGAAGTTCCATCCTTGAAAACAATTTTAATCCGATAAGAATACGAGTTCCCAACGACTTTATCATTTTCCGAATCTTTCAGGAAAGCTTCTTGGTCAACATATTTATAATACGAAGGAAAGCCTTTTGCGTTCAGCGTGGTAATCTTTTTGAAAGAATTATTATTCACAGCCCTCTCGAGTTCGAAAAGCAAGACATTCTTTTCATTCAAAGTTTTGAACTCCACAACAATGTCTTTGCCGTTGGATGTAGCAGTGAAAGTTTCTATGTAAGTTTCAACACCAAATGCAATGCCAACCGCAGCTATGAACAAGAATATTTGAAATAATTTTTTCATATTCCAAGATTTTTAACATTCTAAATTACAAAAAAAATTATAAAAAAATCAATAAATCTTAAACAAAAGTTCGATGTCGATTTTGTATTTTTGCATTTACAAGAGGAAGTAAATGTTTAAGATAATTTTACCAATTTTCGAAGGTCCACTGGATTTGCTGCTTTACTTCATCAAAAGAGATGAAATAAACATTTACGATATTCCAATTGCCCGAATAACCGATGAGTTCCTTAATTACATAAGATTAATGCAAAGCCTCGACATCGAACCAGCAAGCGAATTCCTCGTTATGGCGGCAACGCTTATGGAAATCAAAGCAAAGATGCTTTTGCCTAAGGAAAAGAATCTACAAGCAGAAAAAGAGCAAGACCCACGACAACAACTTGTCGATAGATTAATTGAATACCAAATTTTCAAAGAAGCAAGCAAAGCAATCGAGGAAAAATTGTACGAAAATCAAAACATTTATTTTCGTGGGATTTTCGAAAGCGATATTCAGGAAATCGCTTCGAAACTTAAAACATTCAAACCTGCAAATGTTGTTGACCTTGGCAAAGCTTACTTTAATTTAATCCATAAGAAAGAAGATGAAGTTAAGGAAATTAAACTAAATCAACTTAAAATTGAGGATGGAATTGAATACATTACATCGGTAATGAAAACCGAAAAGCAAGTTTCTTTCAGCAAAATATGCTCAGGATATTCTTTGCCCTATAAAATTCTTTTCTTTGTTGCAATTTTGGAACTAATTAAGCAAAAGAAAATCTATGCCTATCAATCGGAATTCCAAAGTGAAATAATTTTTTTTTCAACTTCAAATTTATTGAATTAACTATGCTAAACATTTTTTTTGAATTAGATAGAGAAATACAAAAAAGAATTATAGAAGTAATAATTTTTGCAAGCGAAGAGCCAATTCCATTGCAAAAGTTATCAGAAATTATCTTGAAAAACCGCTCCAACAACAAATTAGACAACTTTTCGGAGCAAACCGATAGACCAGAATCAAACAATTTGAACCAACACATTCTTCATTTAATCAACGAAATTCGAGACGAATTGGAACAAACACAAAGACCATACACAATCGTGGAGGTTGGCGGTGGATTTACATTTGCTACAACACCTGAATTTGGAAAAGTTTTAAGCCTTTTGCCCACTTTTAAGAATAAAAAACGGCTTACAAAGGCAATGCTCGAAACTCTTGCCATCATTGCTTATCAACAACCTATCACAAAACCTGAAATCGAAGAAATTCGTGGGACAAACTCCAGCGAAATAGTAAATTCTCTGCTCGAAAAGAACTTAATCCAAATTGTTGGACGGAAAGATTCCCCTGGTCGTCCGTTCCTTTTTGGTACCACCAACGAATTTCTTAAACTTTTTGGCTTGAACTCACTCGACGAGCTTCCTAATCTTAATGAAATAAAATCTTTTGTTAACGAAAAAAACAGAGCCGAAGAGATAACTTTGAAAATTGAATTTGAGCAGGAAAACAAAATCGACGGCGAACAAAACGCTACTGAATAATCCTTGAATTGCTTACGATGCTGAACGTTCTCGCCAAAACCTCCTTGCCATTGCCAAGTAGCGGGTTGCCATGACCGGGGTAAATGTCCTTAAAATCCAATTCTAAAAGTTTTTTCAATGTATTGTAATAGCTCAAAGTATAAGTTTCTCGGTTGTTACTAACCATCAAAGGCAAATCGCCTGTGAAAATCACTCCTTGCGAAGGCACATAAACACTTATAGAATCATTCGAATGCCCGGGTGTGTGCAAAATTATCCCTTCGGTATCTCCCAAGCGGACTTGCATCCCATCGTAAACTTGTATGTCGATAAACTCCCCTTTGTTAAAAGCAAAAACTTTTGGGTCGTATTTTGGTTTCAAGAACTTAACACCACCTCGATGGTCGAAGTGCTCGTGGGTAATGATGATTTGTGAAACTTTTTTCTGACCAATACCTGTTGTAACAGCATCGATTTGCGAAATTGCATAGTCATCGACACCAGCATCAATAAGAGTATTTACATCGTCCAACTTGTTCCAATCCCCTAAAAGATAATAAACATTGCAAGAATATTTCGTTGGATGCAATGGCAAAGTAATTATTCTCATACGATTTTTCTGTAAATATTAACATCAGTCGAAACGAGAGCAAATTTGTCAGCAAGTTCAGTAGGTAATTTTTGAGTTTGTTCCATTGCCAAATATGCACGGGGTAGCATAGACTGATAAAACATTTCAACGACTCGAACCCTTTCTTCGGAGGTGAAATGTAGCAGAACATTCTTGCAAACAATCGAAGCAAACCCAGTATCCACAGGTTGAAAATCGAGCAGATTGTGTTTTCGAAAAACAACTCTATTCTTTATTTCATCTACAATTTGGTATTGATTATCCGAAATTTTTTGGAAATACTTTTGAAAAAGTTCTTGCGGAATTCTCGCCAAATCCTGATAGGGATAAATCGCTTGTGTGATTGTTTTCTCGAATTCGCCCATTTCGTCAATATCACTGGCAATAATACGAACTTTCTTAAATGTAAAATACCCAAGCTTTTCCGAAAGTAATATTGCCAAAGTATAGGGCTCCTGTCCAAGTGCACAACCCGCATCCCAAATTTTAATATCTTTGTAACCAATAAAATCTTTTGCAATCAGCTCGGCGAGTCGTTCCAAAACAAAATAGTCGCGGAAAAAAAACGAAAAAGCCATCGTCTAAACCCAAATTTTTTAAATTTGCAAATTACTAATTACTATTTAATTTTTATGCTTCAAAGCCTTTATATAAAGAACTTTGCACTTATAGACGAAATCTACATTGAATTTGAACCCGGTTTGAATATAATTTTAGGAGAAACTGGGGCAGGAAAATCAATTCTTATCGATGCTCTTATGACCACATTGGGCGAGAGGACTTCGCCAGAACTGGTTAAATCGGGCGAAAACAAAGCCATTGTCGAAGCAACTTTTCAATTCGATAATCCAGAACTTTTCCAAGAAATTTTAAAAGATTTTGATGAAGCAACAAACGACACTTTAATACTACGCCGTGAAATTACTGCAAAAGGTCAATCCCGATGCTTCATCAACGATACACCTTTCCCTTTGAATCAAGTGAAGGAAATTGGAACCTACTTGGTAGATTTTCACGGACAGCACTCCCACCAGCAACTTCTCTCTTCGAAGTTTCAATTGGACTTAATCGACAGCCTTTCGAACAACGAAGATTTCCTCGAAAAATACAGAAAACTTAAAAAAGAACTTGAAATCAAAATTGAAGAACTTAAAAGTTTAAAAGCTGATTTCTTGAAATATTCAAATGATAAAGATTTTTATGAATTTGAACTTAACGAAATCGTTCGAATTAATCCACAACCAAACGAACTTCAAAACATCGAGAAAGAACTTAAAAAACTCGAAAATATCGAATTGCTCAATAATGGTTTGGCAGAAATCTATGAAACTCTCTACAAATCTGAATCATCAGTTGTCGACTTACTTTCCTTTTCGGCTAAAAAATTAAACAACCTAATCCGCTACGACGGAAGCTTAACAACCGCTTTGCAACAACTCCAAGAAGTTATTGACCAAATCTCCGAAATTTCGAAAGAGATTTCCCGTAAATTCAACCAATTCAATTTAGAGCCAGACTATATCGAAAACCTTCGGCGTAGGCTTTCGGATTTAAAATATTTAGAAAAAAAATACATAAACTACGAGAATATCTTCAAAGAGAAGGAAAGATTAGAAAGTCTTATCAACGATACAAATAATATCGAAAAGTTAATTGAGGATAAAAGTGCCGAGATTAAAGAATTAAAAATACATATCACCAAAATTGCAAAGGAAATTCACAATAAAAGATTAAAGGGAATTGAGATTCTCGAAACAAAAATCCCCGAAATTCTCAATGAACTCGGAATGAAAAATGTTCAGTTTAAAATTGAAATTTACCAAGAAGAAGCAACCGAAAACAATGTCGAGGATTTAACCATCGAAATAGACAATAAATTTTTCAAACTGCTACCCAAGGGGCTCGATAAAGTCGAATTCCTAATAGCCACAAATCCAAACACTAAGCCAATGCCTTTGGAAAACATTGCCTCTGGCGGGGAGCTCTCTCGTTTAATGCTGGCTTTGAAAAGCACAACAGCAGAGTACCACCAATTCCCAACTATGATTTTCGATGAAATCGACACGGGAATAAGTGGAAAAATCGCATCCCGAACTGCTCAACTAATGAAAAAACTTGGGAAAAATCATCAAGTAATTGCTATTACCCATCTTCCCCAAATAGCCTCCGCTGGCTCAAACATAATACTAATTGAAAAGCACGAACAAGACGGTAAAATAAATGTGAAAGCAACAAAACTAAACGATGAGCAGAAAATCATTGAAATTGCCCGTTTGCTAAGTGGCGAAAAGATTACAGAATTTGCTCTGGAAAACGCTCGGCGACTTGTAGAAGAAACGAACGAATAACAAATGCAAAAGTCTCGCTCATATCTTCCCTTTCCGTTTTTTATCCTACTTTTCAATATCATCTGGATTCAGTTTCCAATAGGTAGAATGATAATCTATCCTTTTATCCTCCTTAGCACTTGGTTTCACGAAATTGGACATAGCCTTGCTGCGATTTTGGTAGGTGGGAGTGTGGTGAAAATCGAAATCTTTGCCGATGGCAGCGGTATTGCCTACCACACCTTGCCTCTTCAATCGGCAAACCTTAAAAGTGCTTTGGTTGCTTTAAGTGGTCCTATCTTCCCGCCTATTGTTGGTTATTTCTTTATTTCTTATTCCAAAAATTTAAAAATTGTAAAATTTCTTTTGCTTCTCCTTTCATTTTCAATCTTTATAAGCTTAATCCATTGGGTCAGAAACTTATTTGGATTTGTCTTTCTTTTAGGAATTTCCATATTTTTTGCACTCGTTGCTTTGGGTAAAAAAGAAAAACTTTCGGTCGTTACAGCACAAACTATTGGAATACAAGCCTTTGTGAGTGTTTACTTGAGTATGGGATATTTGTTTTCAAAAAGTGGAATAGTTAATCAATCTTCCTTTGCATCAGATACAGAAATAGTCGCACAAAATTTATTTCTTCCAAATTGGTTTTGGGGTGGTTTGATAATTGTTCTTACTTTGATTCTGTTTATTTTATCTTTAAAAAATGCTTTAAAAAATCAATAGACCTCGCCGATTACGAAAAATTGCTCTTTCCCCTCGATTTCACTAATTACTTTGTCGAGATTATTTTCGGAAACAACCAAAATCATTCCAATACCAAGATTGAAAACGTTCCGCATCTCCTCATCGTCAACATTTCCAACCTCTTGGATAAGTTTGAAAATGGCTGGGGGTTCCCAAGCTGTCCAATTAATCTTCAGGCTAAGTCCTCTTGGTATAATTCGCTTTGTATTCCCCAAAATACCACCACCAGTAATATGAGAAATTCCGTTAATAAACCCTTTTTCGATCAAAGGATAAACAATTTTAAAATATGACTTATGAACTTTAAGAAGTTCGTTGCCTAATGTATTTTCAAGTTCAGGAAAAAATTCGTCGACTCGGAATTTTTTCAAAAGAACATTTCGAGCGAGAGAATATCCATTTGTATGCAAGCCATTGGATGCAAGACCAATCAGAACATCCCCTTTTTGCACCTTTGAGCCATCGATTATCTGCTTTTTATCTACCACGCCAACGATTGTACCAGACAAATCATATTCGCCTTCGGAATAAAACGATGGCATTTCGGCTGTCTCGCCCCCAATTAAAGCACAGTCGTTTTCTTTACAAGCTTTGACTAAGCCACTAACAACTTGGTAAGCTACTTCAACATCCAATTTACCCGTGGCAAAATAATCCAGAAAAAACAATGGCTTTGCCCCGGCAGTCAAAATATCGTTTACGCAATGATTTACAAGACACTGCCCAATTGTATCGTGCTTGTTCATCATAAACGCAATCTTCAACTTCGTGCCAACACCATCAGTGCTCGAAATCAGGACAGGATGTTCGTATTCGCTAAATCTTGCATCGTAAAATCCACCAAAAAGCCCCAAGTCGCTCAAAACTTTTGGACTGTAAGTTGTCCGAACCAGAGATTTTATCATTTCAACAACTTTTTCTCCGGCTTCAATGTCCACTCCACTCTGTTTGTAAGTCGAATTCATATTTTTATCCTTTAAATTTACCATTCATTTTCAATTCTTCCATAATTTTTGCTGTTCTTTCAGCTTTTAGAACAAAAGATTCAAGTTTTGCCTCGATAACTTGTGGATAGGGATTACCATCGGTTTCAATTGTTAGGAAAGGCAAAGAATAGTTTCTATCGATGAACAAGGGCAAATCGTAATCAGGCTCGTTCAATCGGCGGGCTTGTATCTTGTTTATTACTTTCATTTCGGGGACACTCACCGCCTCGGCAAATCTTGTTGGCATACAGCTAAATGGTCCAACATTAATTACCCCGCAGTATTTTTCGAGTAACTCTTTTAAAGCAACTCCAAGAGTCAAACCCGGCTCACCTTTGTATTCCAAAGGAATAATGTGCTTACTATGATTCAATATCGGCTCAATCAATGTCTTGGAATACTCATAATATCCCGAATAGGACAAAATCTTTTTTATTTTGTGTTCAGCAATTCGCATAAAAAGAACCCTTGTCCAGCGCTCCAATTTTTTGCGAAAATCAGTTTCGGGTTCAAGCAATTTGAGCTTCAAAAGATAATCGACATAGAAAATCCATTCGCTAATATATGCATCCTTTAAGACGAAACCTTTCGAAGCAAAATAGCGATTTAGATATCTATGGGCAAAATGGTCGCGCCGAACATAAATTTCCCCTACAAGGGCTATATAACGGGATTTATTAATCGGGATTTTGCTTGGTATCTTTTCGCGAATATTTTTTGCAAATAACTTTAAACCTTTATATATTTTCTTTGGCGAAAATTCAAAGTAATTTAAAAGCCTTTCGTATTCTTGCTTAAAAATTTCCAAACCTTTGTCTGGGTCGACAGCATTAGCCATAATTGCACTGTGAATATCGTCGAGGACATCGCTTGCAATAATTGCCTGAATACCACGCAAAGCGAAATCGCTCCCCAAGCCAGCAAATCCGTCTTCGTTCATTAAGACCAAAGTTGCAACATCTGGAATCCTACGGCTTCTAATTAAGTTGCGTATAAACACTGGATATTGCCCAAGACGACAATTTCCCGCCCCCTGAACAATGAAATATGCTATCTTCTGCTTCCTATCCCAAATATTTTCAAGGTAATTCAACAAATGCCCAACCAAAAGCAAAAGAGGAAGGCATTCCTTTCCCGTTGCAACGCTACGGGCAAGTTTTAATATTTCGGGGTTGCTTTCGGGCATAGGCTTTGCATTAAATCCCAAGCCTCGAAGTGCAGAAGCAAACATTGGCGCAGCAAGGTCGCCCATCGAAGGGATTAGCACATCAATCTCTTTGCTACGAAGCGGGATTTTCTTGCCATCGGAACAAACGAAAAATGAGTCATCGCCGGAAAACTCAATTTCAGCTATTCGGAATTCTTTGCTTTCAGCTTTGAGATGTTTTTTGACTGCGAGATAATTCTCGACGATATCCAAAAAAGCATCAATTCTCGTGTTAATACCTGCATCGGCAGTATGCTGGTCGAGTTCCAAAGTCAACGATGGTTTTGTTCCAATGATCTGGCGGAATTGAGGAACCAAAAGGGAATCGGGACCACACGAAAAATTAGTTATGTACACTGGGAACAACTGCTCGTTGTCCCGAATTGCTTTTGCAGCCTTTAAAATCTTTTTACCCGATTCCCAAAACTGGCTTTCGTCAAGTTTGTAATCGCTAAGAGGCAGAAATTCAAAAGGAATTATATAGACGCCACGACTGGCAAATTTTTGCGGCACTCCTTTATTTGCAAAACTTGTGAACGAATTATAAGGACGACCAACCAAAACTACTGCAAACTTTTCTGGGTTCTCACGGAGAAAATTCAGAAATTTTTCGCTCTCTTCTTTAATTTCCCTCTGGAAATTCCTTTGCCACTCGAGAGCCTCTCGATATGCTTCAATGGCCAAACTTTCCTCGATACCCAATTGTTTAGCAATATCAATGAATTTCCCTTCTTCGGGCTCATAACCATTGGCAAAGTTAAAATACCTTGTTATTATTTTACTTTCGAGGTCATAATCCTTAAAAGCCTGCTTTAAATAGAAAGGTTCGCCACTGACAAAAACACAACTACTATTGAAATCCAGTCTCTGCGAAGTTTCTCCTTCGGTCCACATTTCAAAAATTTCGGGCAGGAAAATGTAGTCGGGATTTTTATCCAAAAGATTCTGGAACATACAAAGAGAGAGCTGAGCGGGAAAACAAAAGCTTGTGTATTCCCTATCGAAACCCCTCGGGTCCGGATAATCGGGCAGAATAACTCGAAATCCTATTTTTGTAAAAAAGTGGGTAAATAAGGGCAGAAGTGTATAATTATGATAAGAAAGATTTAATCCAACTGTTTTGGTGCCATTCGTAGAAGCAGAAGAAATTACAGAGTTTCTGTATAAAATAGAATTTCTTTTGCTAACAAAATCGAATTCCTCGATTGAATAGCTTTTATTGTAAATTAGATTGTAGAACTTGTTACAGGCGCCACCGAAAGGAAAAGTTTTCCCATTGATAACAATACGATTTATTGAGCAACGCAAATCGCATTTTTCCTTCCCACCCATACAAATAAACGGAGTTTTATACTCAACTTGGCGGTTGGCAAGTTCAGCGAGAGAAAAATCTTGAGGTTCGAGCAAACCAAGTTGAATCTTTTCTTTGACTTGCAACGCAACACCAAATGCCCCCATCAGTCCGGGTTCTGGTGGAACGATAATCTTTTTCCCCAGCAAGCCAGCCATTGCAATCGGAATTGCTTTGTTGTAGCAAACACCTCCTTGCATAAAAACGACATCGCCAACCTGACGATTCCCTTTTACTCTGTTTATGTAATTCAGACAAATCGAATACACCAAGCCTGCGATTATGTCTTCGCGGCTAATGTTTTCATTGAGAGCAGTTTTAATATCGGAACTAATGAACGCAGCGCACTGGTCACTGAAATTCGGGGGATTTTTTGCTTCGAGGGCTATTGCTTCTATTTCCTCAGTGCGTATCCCAAAAGCTTCAAATACTGCCTCTTCGATAAAAGAGCCGGTTCCCGCCGAGCAAGCTTCGTTCATTGCATAATCGGCTGGAACTTTATTAACAAGGTAAGTATATTTGGCATCTTGCCCACCAATTTCCAAAATTGTATCGACATTTGGGTCGAAATACAATGCTGCAGTAGCATGGGCAATGATTTCATTAAAAACACCTCGGGTAAGAGCGTGTAAACCTGTTACTTGCCTTCCGGAACCTGTAGTTCCCAAGCCAACAATCTTTATTTTCTTGTTACCAACTTGGCGAGCCAACTCAGCATAAACCTTTCGGGCAGCCTTAATTGGTTCTCCGTGTGTATAGAGATATGACGATGCTAAAATCTTATTGTCCGCGACCCGAATAATAACCCCTTTGGTTGTTGTGGAACCAACATCAAGGCCCAGTATGCAAACATCGCCATCTTTGGCTTCGCCACGCTCCAAAGTTTTAAATTCCACCAAATCGCGGTACTCGTAAATGGGCTTGTGAAAAACAAATGAACTTTCCTTGTTCAAAAATAAATTGCAATAATCCCATTTCAATGATTTATGGTGATTTAAGCAATATATTCCTGCCCCCAAAGCCTCGAAATAAGTAGCTTCCTTGGGAATTACAAACTCAAAATCCTTCTGTTGCAAGAACTTAATCACTAACTGATTTTTCGCTACGCCACCGACAAGCAAAACTTTCCCCTTTGGAACTTTATATAAAAGTTCTTCGACCTTGCCAGCCATCATCTGAGCAAGACCTGCAAGAACTTCATCTTTCGGAACGCCCTTGTTCAATGCGTGAGTGCAATCGGATTTGCAAAAAACTGAACATCTTCCCGAAACCTTGTATGGTGAAACATTATTCTGAAACTTGTTTAAATCCTCCAAGCCAATATTCATTCTTTTGATTTGTTGGAGGAAAAATTCTCCCGTCCCCGATGCACACTGATTACGAGTTACGACATCTACAACATTGCCATTTCTATCAAGGATGTAAACGATGAAGGTTTCGCTTCCCAAAGAGGCAATTGCCGAGAAATTATCTTTCGAATGAAATAAATGCTTAAATGCAATCTCTGTTGCTTCGACCTCGGAAATGTTTGGAAGATTAATAACATTGCGAATTTTTCGCCCTGTTACAACAATGGGGAAATTTTCAATCCGAAGCTCCAAGATAAGTTTTTCAAAAATTTCTCGCGGTAAACCATAATGGCTCCGCGAAATCACATTTTGAATTACAAAACCACCCTTTGAGTCCGATTTAAGTTCAACAATTGAAATTGTCGAAGCACCTATACAGGCACCAAAAAATCTATCCATAAAAGATTACCACTCTAAATTATCTAACAGGTTCCCAATCACTTGAATAGGATTTTTTCAAAAACATAACCGAAAGTCCATTCAATAGCCAGCGAACAAGAATACGAAAATAGCCATATTTCCTAAATCTACGCGGAGATTCATAAACGCAAACTTCATCAACAAAACGGATTTTCCCAATCTTCCTCAACCTCTTGTAAAGGTCAAAATCTTCCCCAGCAGTAATTTCCGGTTTATAACCACCAACTCTCCAAAAAGCCTCCTTGCGAACCACTTGGCATTCTCCCCGCCCCATTCCAATTCCAACAAAGTTTAGCAAACGCACATAATTATTATGGAAAAAATAAAACAACCGGTCTTTCCAAATCTCCTCGCCCGGAGAACCACGAACCTTAACAGCAAGTGCTATTTCATCTTTTGCGTTCAAATGCCAATTCAAAATATAGGATAAAAACTTTTCAATGTCCGATGGAACAGTATCGGCGTTAATAAAAACAAGCAAGTCTCCCCGGGCAATTTCAGCTCCACGATTGCGACCTTCCGCAATGGTTTGACGACGGGATTCTTGATGAACCACAACCTTATGGGCAAAATTCCGTGCTATTTCGACCGAATTGTCGGAACTACCGCCGTCGCTCACAATGAGTTCTGCAAGATACTTCCTAAGAAGTGATTGGTTATAATTTTTCAAAACAAATGGAAGTATCTTTTCTTCCTGATACACAGGGATAATGATGCTTATTTTAGGATGATAATTTAACTTCTTTGCCTTATCTGTTTGAACCAACTGGTTTGGGCTAAGTAATTCTTGGGAAAAAACTTTGTTACTCTCGCTACGCATTTAATCAATAATTAAATATATAAAAAGCAAACTTAATAAAATTCAAGGAATTAAAACTTCATCGAGCCTATTTGAATGGGAAAAGGATACAACAAATAAAAACGAATCGGCTTGCCAATTTCTATTGCTGGGCTGGGCAATTTAAAGTAATTCAAGGATTGCTTTAGCCAGTTCCAGAAATGCCCCCCATCGGGCAGTAATTTAACAAGGTCATAATCTAATGCAATAATAAGTTTTCGATTGCCCCAAACATAGGGATAAACGGGTTCGGACAACTCGGGATTACATCGTAATGAGGTATCAAGGGGATTACACAAATTCCTAACAGCATAACCAAATGAGATATCGAGCCATTTTGGAATATACTTTCCAATTTTTTCGGGCAAAATATTCTGCAAATTTATACTCAGCCAGAAAGTTTGGGCACTATAATCATCGATAAACATTGATGAAGGTTTCCGGGAATAGGAATTAAACCACCGAGGCGGGAAATACATAAACTTTGGAGTGAAATTCTGCATAAATGGAATGTAAGAATAACCCAAAAAGAACAATCCCCCCGCAATATCGGCGTAAAAATCCGATGGCGAAAAGCCCCAATCCTTTGCAAATCCATCCAAAATTTCCACATAGGTTGTATAACCCACTCCGAGCAGAGTTCCAACAACAACAGCCCAATTATAATTCATTCCGCATTCCAAAAGGGACTGGGAAAGAACATAGGATGGAAGAAAAGTCCCATAAAAATGGCCTGCTTTATCAAGATACATTGCATATTTACCATCTTCGGCAAAATGGAAACTGCCTTTGTTCTTCCAAATCGTTCGGTTTTGCTCAATATGTTGAATTATAAAAATGCCAGTATAAGTAGCCGCAAAAATAGCCACAGGAATTGGCTTGATTTTTGCATTCTTTTCAATTTTAGTGCCAGTAATATGATAGAAAGGTTTGTCGGCGATTTTATATGAAACATAGAGGCTATCGTCGGTTATTGCTTTGCTTTCGTAAGGTAGAAAACACTTGTTTACCAAAAGAAGTAGTAATAAAAAAAAGGACTTACGCCTTTGTTTACCCATTTTTAATTAAATTTGATTTCACGAAGTAACAAAAATAACATAATTTATGGAGAATATTTCCGAAATACTAAAACGAACCCGAGAAAGTAAGAATCTTACCTTACGGGATGTCTCCGAAGCGACCAAAATTCGTGAACCTGTTTTAAAAGCAATCGAAGATGGGAATTTCAATTACCTTGACCAAATTTATATGGAATCTTTCACCAAAGAATATATTGAATTTCTTGGACTAAACTTGTCCGATTTTCAACAACAATTGGAAACGATTTTCAAACACAAACCCCTTGCTGTCGAAGAAAATGAATCCCCAATAATTATTGCACATACCAAACGAAAATTTCGATATACTGCAAAACAACTCAACACTATCCTCTATTTTGTCTACGGCGGATTGTTCATCTCTTTCCTTGCAATAATTTATTTTACTTTCTTTTACGAACCTGAAGAAATCAAACCATTAGAGACAATTAAAACATCAGACACTCTTCAAGTCAAAACTTCTACGGTTTCGGAAGCAAAGCAAACAATTCTTCCCCAAGATAGCATAAAACTTGAATTTNTTGCTATCGACACAGTTTGGATAAACATAATCATAGACAACCGAATATCCGAAAAAATGGTTCTTTACCCAAATAACAAAAAGNTTTGGAAAGGAATGAATTCCTTCCGATTCACGCTTGGTAATGCGGGGGGAGTTATCATTCGACGAAATGACGAGCAATTGCCACAATTAAGCAAAGAACGTGTTGTGATAAAAAATGTAATAGTTACACGCGACAAATTCTACGTAGAATCNCCTGCCAAAAAAGCCCCGAAACCACCCGAAACACCAAAACCAGTATTAATTTCNCCTTCNGAAATCAAAAAGGAAATCCCATCGCTTAGGGATACGAAGAAACTCAAAAAACCTTGATTGCGCGCCACACAGGACTCGAACCTGTGACCCTCAGCTTAGAAGGCTGATGCTCTATCCAACTGAGCTAGTGGCGCTTGCAAAGTGCAAAATTACGCAAATTTTCGAAATTTTTTATCATTAAAAACAGAAAAAGAGGACTTTTATTTAACAACTTTTTATTAATTTTGTAATGGGGTCAGGTCCTATGCTTTCAAGCCAAGCCCAACCCCGCCAGGTCCGGAAGGAAGCAACGGTCAGCTTGGTCTTGAAGAGCATAGTAAACTTGACCCCTTTTTATTTTTCAACATTACACTTTTAAGTTGCCAATATTAATCAAATCCCAGAATATTTTGAATTATATACAAAAAACATAATTACAATGCAATTATTGTGTAAGAATAAGAAGTTGCCCGAAATTTTAAATAATTTGTTTACTTTTCATTTTTCATTTTATTAAATTTTTGTTAATTTGTCATTTTGATTGTAACTTTTTATTATATTTTGTTGTTTATATTATTTTGAAATTGTATTTATTTTTAAAATATAAGGAGGATTTATGAAAAAATTTACTTTCGTCCTTACAGTAACCTTGTTTCTTTTTGCGAGTCTTTTCGCCTTTGCCGATTCCCCGCGTAAAGTTCTAATCGAAGAAGCAACAAACACAAGTTGCGGTCCTTGCGCCGCCCAAAACCCTACCTTCCAGTTGTACATCAATAACAACTTTAAGGATGTCATTCCGCTTGTCTACCACGCTTGGTGGCCCGGAAGCAACGACCCAATGTACCTGGAAAACACCGTAATGAACGAAGCCAGAATCCGATACTACGGAATTGAAAAAATTGGTGTTCCAAATGTTCGTGTAAATGGCAAGATAGCACCGAAATCTTCCGGTTGGTACGATGGAGCTGCTGGCGATACCGTTGCAATCAATACTGAAGTCAACAAATATCGCGGTACAAACTCTCCTGTTACAATGACTGTTGCGGAGACACGAAATGGAACCCAGTGCAGTGTTAGTGTTACAATCAACACAACACAATCACTTGTTGGAAAAAAGCTCCGCGTTGCAGTTGTTGAATATTACATCAGCTATCCTAATCCACCCGGAACTAATGGTGAGAAAGAATTTTTCTGGGTCGCACGCCAAATGCTTCCCGACCACAATGGTACAACTTTAGACCTCAATGCAGGCTCCAACAAAACTTATAACTTTAGCTACACGATTAAGTCAACGTGGAAGGCTCAACAAATTTACATCGTCGCTTTTATCCAAGATGATAACACAAAAGAAGTTCTTCAAGCAGCACAAAATCTTAAAGTTGCCAAAGTTCAAGTTACTGGACCCAATCCTTTCTTAACAATCCCAAGAAATGGAACGGTTAATTATACTTTTAATGTAACAAACCCAAGTTCAGAATTAATGCGCGTTAATGTTGCTTTGAATAGTAGTTCAAGTTACATTCCAACAAGTTGGAATGCAACTTTGAGTACAAACCAATTAATCCTTCAGCCAAATCAATCACAATCTGTAACTGTTACACTCAAAGCTGGAAGCAAAGCGGAATTTTCCATTGTTGGAGTTGATTTCATTCCAAATGTTCAAATACCATACGAACAGGCTCTCGGATATTTCTATGCTTTAACCGAAGATACAAAATATGCTTTTTATGCTTTGACCAATTCCCCAAGTCCAATATTTGCATATCAGGCGATACTTACAAATTCAAAATATGCGAACGACGCTGCTCTTTTACCATTTGCTTTAGATGTAATCAATAGCTACTCAATGGCAAACTTTGACCTTGCAGTTCTTGGATTTAACTTTGCTCTCCGTGGAGTCCTCGGTGGTTATTATGTTGAAAGTTCTCCATTGTATGCTTCTTTAAATTCAATGATTTCTGCTGGTAAAAGCATTCTATTGACTTCAGAAGTTGACCTCTCCTTTGCTTACGGTACCCAAGGCTCCCAAACCGCTCGAGACTTCTACACAAATAAACTATTTATTAACAAAGCACAAGAGCCAGTTCTAAGGATTACTGTAAACAGCAGTGGACAAATAACTAATATTAATCCCTATCCAGCAACTGGCGTAACAGGGGACCCAATCGGTAACGGAATTAATCTTACAATGAACCAATACAACCAAAGTTCCCATCCATATTTCATTGTTTATACTGATATTTTACAAATTACCAATCCCAGCAAAGCCAAAGCATTCCTTTTCTACGATAATAATCCATCCGCAATTGGTGGAGTTAGGGTGGAAAATGGTAATTCCCGATTAGCATACTTAACCACTGGATTCGAAGGAATTGCAAATCCCACCCAGCGAAACGGTTTTGCCAACAAAATCATCGATTGGTTATTAAATAAACAAACTGCTAAAACCGGGCCACAAATTGCTTTGAGTTTGACAGCAATAGATTTTGCCGAAGTTGTCGTTGGCACAACTGCATCCCAGACCTTCGATATTTCCAATACTGGCGACGAACCACTGATAATCAATGAACTCTATATCGACCGAGACTTCGACCCAGATACAGTTTTTAACATTCAGAATCCACCCNCTCTTCCATTAACTATACAACCGAACCAAAAATATACAGTAACGGTCACCTTCACTCCAAAAGCCGAGTCCNTAGCCTACACTTCTTCTGTAATTATTAAATCGAANGCCAAGAATGCACCTAATGAAATTGTTTCTCTCGATGGTATCGGTGTTGTTGGCGATGTACCAATTATTGCCTCCAGCAAAACAGAAATTAATTTCGGCGA
>RCNO01000022.1 GCA_003731685.1 Bacteroidetes/Chlorobi group bacterium MS-B_bin-24 | reverse complement strand
TGGAAAACCGAGGTCGGTCTGGAATTCAAAAGCGAGGCTAATGTTCGGATTGTCGAAAACATCCATTGGAACGGTGTTGTGGAGCTATTCTACAACTTCCATAAGTTGAACCAAACGGTGTTTCGACTGAATGGCGAGTTGCAGGCAAACCTAACCCGCCTGTTCGCAATTGTTATCCGCACCGAAGGCAGTTACGACATTCGCCAGCGAACTGGCTTGCAATACAAAGAAAATGTCCGCATAGGCTTGGTGTATGGGATGTAGGGGCGACGGACCGTTCGCCCATACAATTACTTTCCCAGACATCGGATGTTTGCGAAACATCCGATGTCTGGAAAGTTTTGTAGAGGTAATTTCCAAAGTTTATTGATAATAATTTGAATACATAGGGATAAATTTTAAAAATAAAAATTAATTCCACTCGTTAAGGCAATATTTGGGGAATGAAGTCTCCCATATAAATGCCTTTTGGCTGATGACTTCTAATAATGGAAGTATTTATCAACAAGTTATGAGGCAGAGATATGTTTGAAACTTATTTCATCGCAACAATTTGGTTTGCACTTGCAATTTTGGCAACAATTTTAGCAGCACAATTTAAGATTTCGATGGCATTGATGGAAATTTGCATTGGTGCACTCGCGAGCTATCTTTTTACATATTTTTGGGGATACGACCTGTTAAAACCTGATGCGGAATGGATTAAGTTTGTTGCAAGTTCGGGTGCCATTTTGTTAACATTTTTGGCAGGAGCAGAACTCGACCCTGAATCGTTGAAATCCAAGACGAAGGAATCTTTGGTTATCGGGCTTATTGGCTTTTTAGCGCCGTTTGCGGGTTGTGCCTTGCTCGCAAAATTCGTCCTTGGATGGAGTTTGCAAGCAAGTTTGTTGGCAGGAATTGCATTGTCGACAACCTCAATGGCTGTTGTCTACGCTGTTATGCTCGAGTATGGCTTCAACAAAACAGAATTTGGGAAAGGAATTTTAAGTTCCTGTTTTATAAATGACCTTGGAACAGTTATTGCTCTTGGCTTGATATTTGCACCTTTCGATTATAAAACTATCGTTTTTATATTTGTGTTAGTTATCTCCATTTTCATTCTCCCATCAATTACTTCGTATCTAACTCGCACATTTGGCAATAAAACTGCTGCCATTAGAACCAAGTGGATATTATTTTTGTTATTTGGGCTGGGTTCACTTGCACTTTGGTCAAGAAGCGAAGCGGTGCTTCCAGCATATATAACAGGAATGGTCTTGGCAGGAACAATAAGCAAGGATAATTTTTTCATTCGCCGAATAAGAACACTAACAATTGGTTTCTTAACCCCTTTTTATTTTCTTCGTGCTGGCGCATTGGTTTCTATTCCTTCGGTCTTCGCAGCTCCACTGATATTTTTTGTTTTATTTTTGGGAAAAGTCATTTCGAAAATATTTGGTTTGCAACCTGTAATTAAAAGATTTAGAAATAATCACAGAAGGGAAACTTGGTATTATACATTATTAATGTCGACAGGGCTTACCTTTGGAACAATTTCTGCAATGTATGGACTTACACACGGTATAATTTCGAAGGACCAGTATTCATATTTAGTTGCTGTGGTAATTGCAAGTGCTGTCATTCCAACCTTGATTGCGAATAAATTCTTCTTGCCAGAACACTTGCTAACAAAACCAATTGCCGAAGAGGAAGAAATTGCAGAGTTGGAACAGTAAGTTACGATTTTTAAAAGCCAAAAGGCGAGGAATCGATTTTTCTAAACCTCCACCATTGCAATTTGGGGGTGAAGATTTTTGCTTAGGATTTTCTTGAGGAAAGATTTTCGGTGCAATGGCGAGGGGCTGTACTTCAAGATGTTTTCTATGTGTTGCTTGGTTCCGTAACCTTTGTGCTTGTTGAAACCATACTGGGGATACTCGGTGTGTGCAACTTGGAGCATCCAGCGGTCCCGCTCAACTTTTGCAATTATCGAAGCCGAAGCAATGGAAAAGCACAAAGCATCGCCATCGACTATGGTTTTTGCAGCGAATTTGCCCTTGTAGCGATTGCCATCGATTAAAGCAAAAGGCTCGAATTTGGATAGTTCGCTAAGCACTTCATCCATTGCGTCGAAAGTCGCTTTCAATATGTTCTTGCTATCGATTACCTCGGGTGAAATCATTTTGACAGAGTAGCCAAGGCAATTTTCAAGAATCTGTTCATAAAGTTTTTCGCGTTTCTTCGCGTTAATTGTTTTGGAATCGAAAACATCGAAGCTGGGTTNGAAGTCGATTGGAAAAATTACCCCAGCGGCAACAACAGGACCAGCCAAAGCACCTCGCCCAGCCTCGTCAACCCCAGCAACTAAAATGCCTTGGCTCCAATACTGCTTTTCGTAATCTAACGATGGGATAATCATTTACTTCACATATCCCATTCCAATCAAATTCAGAAATTCGTTGCGGAGATTTAAGTCCGTCAGCAAATATCCCCGCATAACCGAAGTAATCATAAGCGAATTTTCCTCGTTCCCTTTGACGCCACGAGCAATCATACAATAATGACGAGCACGGATGACAACGCCCAAAGCCTTTGGCTTTATAAGGCTTTCAATGTAGTCGGCGATTTGCTCGCCAAGTTCTTCTTGGATTTGCCCCCGACGGCAAAACCAATCGACGATGCGAGTTAGTTTGCTAATTCCCAGCACATATTTGTTCGGAATATATCCAATGGCACAATCGCCAGAAATCGGTTGCCAATGGTGGGAGCAAACGCTCATCACCGTTATTCCTTTGCTGATAATTAATTCGTTGACTTTCTTTCGGTTTGGGAAAATAGTGCTTTTTGGCGGTTCTTGGTAACGGCCTGCGAAAAGCTCCTTGACAAGCATTCGGGCAATACGCATTGGTGTTCGATTGGAATTTGGGTCACGTCGGGAAATTCTCAATATGTCCATCACCTCGATAAATTTCTGCTCAAGCCTTTGAATCATCACTTCTTGTTCCTCGGGGGTTAAAGGCATATTCCCATTAGCATCGAACAACAACTCGCCCCATTGGTTCTGATCGGGAAAAGTCGAAAGAATTTCGTCGGGTATGCTTTCGAATTCATCAAGTTCTTCGTTTTCGAAATAACTGTCCATTTTTAATCACTGCGTTTAACTAACTTTCTCCAAAATACTCAACAACATTATTTTCTGTTTCGTAAAGTTTTATTTTATAAAGTTTGCACGAAGAGAATTTGTTTTCGAGCTCTTTCCAAAATGCAACAGCAAGATTTTCGAGAGTTGGGATTACGCCGTGAAGGAAATCCACATCCAAATTCAAGTTCTTATGGTCAACTTTGGATATAATTGCTTCACGAATAACTTTTTTGAGTTCCTTCAAATCTATTAGATACCCTGTTCGAATGTCGGGCTCGCCGCAAACTGTGACTTCGAGGACGTAGTTGTGTCCGTGCCAATTGGGGTTGTTGCACTTGTCGTAGATTCTTTCGTTCTCTTCGTCGGAAAACTCAGGATTATATAAGCGGTGAGCAGCCGAGAAAACTTCGCGCCTTGTTATGTAAATCATAGCCACATTATGTATAAATTTGTAAATTTAAAAAGTAATTTACGAAACATTTTTTGAAATATTTAGTAGTTATAGTGGATATGTGGTTAGTGATTTTGTTTTATGTGTTGTCGAGTTTCGCTTTGGAGAGTCAACCAGTTAAGGGGGCAAACTCAACAAGCGATTTAGCAGCGGCATCGTTCCAAGCGAAAGGGACGATAAACATCTCTTTGCCCGAACTAAGTTTTTCGGCACAATTTGTAGCTAGAATAGTAGGCGAGGATTCGGCTGGAATATCTTTCTATGGTCCAATGGCTGTCTTGCTCGTCAAGGCTTTTTCGAACAAAGAATTTTTTGAATATTATGATGTATTCAATAATTGGGCAATAACTGGAATTCCAACGAGCGAAAATATCTACAAATCGTCTCGAATTCCTTTGAGTTTTGTCGATATAGTCCGTTTATTCAAAGGACAACTGATTTTGCCAACTGATTCTTTGGTAGAGCAGCGAAAAGATGGCAACAAGGTGCTATATTCTCACAAATCGGGGGAGATTGTAAACTTCTTCCTTATGGAAAATTCAAAACTGGTTCAGTTTCAACAAAAGAATCTGGAAGATAAAATTATACTCAACATTCTTTTCCCCGAATACCAAACGATTGGTAATTACACATTGCCAAAAAAAATTCTTTTGCAACTGGAAGAAAGAAAAGGCACAGTGAGTTTGATTATTGACCAAATCGATTTTAATGTGGACACGACAAAATCCTTTTCTTTCAATATTCCTAAATCCGTCGAAGTATTCCGATTTGAATAATGTAGAAAAATTTGACTATAAAGATGTGAAATTGACTACGAATTAGTTATTTATGTATGAGTGGGAAAAACTAATGCAAAGCGAAAGAAAAGTAATTAATTATTCTATTAATGGAACAGAAAGATTATTCCCACTATTCCACAATTACCTACCCGTTCTTTCACTAATCATAATTTTGGTTTTGTTAATTCCGTTGCAGGAATTAATTGCTCAAACAAAGATTGAAAAAGAAGGAAATAATAGCAACGAATTTTCATTTAGCAATGGCAAAGTTATTGGAACTAACACGGGGAAATCAAGCATTGCTCTGAATACATTTCAGCCTCCCTTGGAGCCTGCACCAAGAAGGAAAATTCAAGAGAAAAAGAGTGCCAAAGATACTCTATTGCTTCCACCCCCAGATACTCTGATTAAACAAGAGGAACCTTTGCCACCAAAACCGAAGCAGGACAGCGTAATTGTCGACACAATCCCGAGCAAAACAACTATTGACGATGTTATCAAGTTTTCGGCAACGGATTCTATTCGGCTAAATGTCAAAGAAAAGCATCTTTATATGCGTGGCGAAGCGAAAGTTGAATACAAGACACAAAAGTTGGAAGCCGAGATAATCGAATTTTTCTTTGATGAATCACTTTTGAAAGCACAAGGAACGAAAAACAACGAAGGCAAAACTTTTGGTTTCCCCGCTTTTACCGATAATCGGGAAGTTTATTATGGTGAAAAAATCCTCTACAATTTCAAAACCAAGCAAGGAACTATTTCGATTGGGGAAACTCAAATAGGCGAAGGATATTACTTTGGCGACCGAATCAAAAAAATAAGCGAGCAGGAGTATTTCGTTCAAAACGGATGTTACACTACTTGCAATGCTCCACACCCCCACTACTACTTCGGCTCGCCAAAGATGAAAGTAGTCGCTGGGGAAAGTGTTTACATCGACCCACTCATCTTTTATGTCGAAGACTTACCAATTTTCATTCTTCCCGTCGGGCTATATTTCCCGAGCAAAAGCGGAAGGCAATCGGGCTTAATTGTTCCGTCGTTTTTCTTTTCGCCAAAACGTGGTGTAACTATCGAAAATCTCGGACTATACTTGGCTCTTAGCGACTACTACGATACTCGCTTTTCATTGGATTTTTATTCCAAAGGTGGCTTCCTAACCAAAAACTTCACGCAATGGAAGTATCGGAATACTTTTTCGGGGAATCTTGAACTTTCTTACGGTCGTGTTCGCTTAAGTTACGATGACCCTTATCAAAAAACTTGGTCGTTCAGTTTGCAGCATAACTATAGGATTAATCCATTCGAAACTTTCAATGCAGACCTTCGCTTCTACTCGCAAGATTACTTCCGTAATACATCAATAGATTTGTTGGCAAGGCAAACGCAAGATTTGACTTCGAATGCTTCTTATTCTAAAAGTTTTGAAGATGGGACTTCTCTTTCTGTTGCATATTCTCGCTCCCAAAACATTTTAACAAATGAATATACTGAATCGCCAAACATCAGTTACACTGTTCCAACGCTTAACCCTTTTCGTTCGCTATTCCCAAATGTCGAATTTTTGCGTAACTTCTCTTTCCAATATTCAATGCGAACGAACCACACAAAGTCGAAAAGACTTGTCGATTCAATTTTTGTTTATGATTTTTCGACAAAGATTTCCCACACTCCGAGCATTTCCTTCCAGTTGCCCAAGATTAGTTATTTCAGCTTCACACCTTTCTTTTCGTTCTCGCTGCACAACTATTTTCGCAGAGTAAGCAAACAAATCAATCCAGCAGATTCATCGGTGGCGACAGAAACCGAAAAAGGTTTCTTCTCGGAATATACTTATTCGCTCGGAGTCAATGCTTCTACCAAACTTTATGGAATCTTGGCTCCAAACCTCTGGGGAATTAAATTCATTAGGCATACTGTTTCCCCAAATATTCAATTTTCGTATACCCCCAACCTTTCCGACCCAAAATTTGGCTTTTATGGTAAGTATTTCGACCCAAAAACCAAGAAGGATGTGATTTACTCTCGATTCGAAAAAGATGGTGGTGGCTTGGCTTCCCGTTCCCGCTATCAATTGCTCTCTTACAGCATTCAAAACAACTTCTCGGTTAAATATAATCCTTTGGACACGGGCGAGGACAAAGCCATCGACATCTTGAATGCCAATATTTCGGGCAGTTACAATTTCGTCGCCGATTCCTTAAAGTTTTCCGACATCTCCCTTTCTTTTTATTCAACTACTATACCGAAGATTAACTTCAATGCTTCGTTGGGACTTACACTTTATGACCAAGATGCTACCGCCGATGCTTCGGGCAAACAAACATATCACAAAGTAAATAGATTTTTGATAGAAGCGGGCAAGGGACTTGTTCGGCTCACTCGATTCTCTTTGAACCTAAATACGAAAATTGGTGGCGGGCAACTGCCCTCGGTTCAATCTGTCGAAGCAAAGCCTATGGATTCTATTTCTTTGGGCGAAAGATTTACCCTTCGCCGTAACTACGAAGAGCAACCATTTGACTTCTGGGGCGAAAATTCCAATGGATTCCAGCCTTTTAAAGCAAACTGGAATCTTTCCATTGATGTTACTTATAACTACAGCCACGAAATCATCAACCAAAAATCGTCATCGCTGAATTTTAATCTTTACCTCGCTTTGAAACTAACTCCAACTTGGAATATATTTCTTTCAACACAATACGATGCTATAAAGCGAGAAATCATCTCGCCAATTGTTCGAATCAACAAAGACCTGCATTGCTGGGATTTGACCTTCACTTGGTATCCCTATGGAACATTTACTGGCTTCTACTTCCGATTTGGTATAAAATCTTCCGTTCTGCGAGACTTAAAAATCGAAAAGCGAAGTTCACCATTGTATTAAATTTTTTGGAAATCATTTAAAGAAAAACAATTCAAAATTTAACAAAAAAATAAAAAAACGAAAAATATTTTTTCGTAATTTTGTAATTTAAGAAATTTTAATTTAAAATGGCGAAAGCGATAACCGTTCTTTTTGCAGCGAGTGAGGTTTTTCCTTATGTCAAATTTGGTGGCGTTGCCGATTTTTCCTATTCTTTAACACTTGCACTTCGAGCACTTGGTCACGATGTTCGTGTGATGATGCCCCGCTATGGTAACATCTCTGAACGAAAGTATCAAATCCATTTTATCAAAAGGTTACAGGACATACCAATTAAAATTGCTGGCAGAGACGAACTTATTACTGTCAAATCATCTTCGATTAACAACCCCAAATACAAGGTTCAATCTTACATCACAACGAATTCCTATTACTTCGACCAAAGGAAGGCGATTTACCATAATCCACAAGACGGTAAACCTTTCCCTGACAACGACGAACGTTTCATCCTTTTTTCCCAATCTGTTATCACCACTTGCTTGCTCTTAAATTGGTTTCCCGAAATTCTCCATTGCAACGACTGGCAAATTGCGATTGTTCCAGCAATTGCAAAAATTTTATACCCAAACAAATTCAAAAAAACCAAGTTTATTCTTACAGTCCACAATTTTGCAAATCAGGGGGAATTCCCCGAGTCAACGTTCGATAAAATTGGGCTTCCGGCAAAGGTCAAGGAGAATTTCATACACAACGGAAAATTCAATTTTCTTAAAGCCGGATTGCTTTATGCTGATTATGTAACAACCGTTTCGCCAACATATGCCAAAGAAGTTTTGCAAGACGAAACTCATACTAATGGTTTGAATAAAATTCTAATTCAGAAGAATAATAGTTTCGCAGGCATACTGAATGGATTAGACCCCTGGCAATGGAACCCTCGGTTCGATGACGACATTGCTTGCCAACTAAACAATAGCGATTTTGAGTCCTATAAAAAATGCAACAAAGAAGACCTTTTGAAGACTTTGGGTCTGGAAGTTAAAATCGAAACGCCTTTGGTCGGAATGATATCGCATCTTGAACCACACAAGGGGATTAAGCTTCTTATCGAAGCAATGGATAAGATAATGAAGGAAGATATAATACTTGTGTTGTTAGGCACTGGTGCTCCCGATTTGACCAAAAGATTGCAAAAATTAACAGAGGAATACCCCGGTAAATTCATACTGAAGAATGTTTATGATGAACAATTAGCCCATAAAATTGAGGCTGGGGCAGACATTTTCCTAATGCCTTCGATATACGAACCCTGTGGATATAATGCGATGTATTCGGTTGTTTATGGCACTGTACCAGTAGTGCGAGCCACCGGCGGGCTCATCGACACGATTGAGCCTTTCAATCCCGCCACGGGCGAAGGTATTGGCTTTGTTTTCGATGAACCAACCCCAACGGCTCTTGCCAAAAAGCTCAAAGAGGCACTCGAAGCTTATCGCAACAAAGAACTTTGGCAAAGTATCATCCATAATTGCTTGAATAAACAATTTCAATGGAAAGAAACAGCAGAGCAATATGTCGAAATTTACCGTAGCCTCATTAAAACATAAATTGCCTTTTCTTCCGTTAATATTTCTTTTAATTCGTAAACTATGAACAATAATAAAAAGTTTTGGTGTTTTCTGTTCCCTTTGCTTGTGGCTTTGGCTTTGTTTTCGGGATGCAACGAGAAACCAACCGAAATTACCTATAATTTGCTTTACGATACTACCTCGGTAATTCCTGTTTCATCGGATACGGTTAATTTTTTCCGTGGTGGCGAATCCAAATATGTCTTTGCCAAAATTTTTAATGCCGGAGCAGTATTCATTGGTGCATACAACGGCTACCGTGCAGGTGCAATGTTCCGATTTAAAGAAACAAATTTGCCCGATACATTGGCTGCTTGGTTAACTGCCGACCAAATCGATTCTGTTCGTATCGCTTTCCCATTTTCTCGCTATGTTTTGGGCGATAGTGTTAATCCAAATTTCTCTTTCAAAGTTTTCTTGATAAAAGAATATTGGTCGAATCAAGTTACTTGGGATTCATTATTCAACGATTGGCAGCCGAACAGCAGAGTCGAGCCTGTTCCAATTGGTACATTTTCCGGCAGAATTGAATTGAAGGACTCAATGCCCGATATTTATGTTTCACTCCAAAAAGATTTCATAATCGACTGGCTTCGGAAAAATAAAGATACAATTCCAATCTGGGGAATTCTTTTGGCTCCCGACCCGAGTTGTAATATTATCCACCAAATCCACGCTCAATACATTGCCGAAAAAGAACCGCCGCACCCCAAAATCGTCGTGAATTACCGCCACAAAGATGGAAGCTACAGAGTTTGGTATATCCATTCTGCTATCGACGCCTCTGTTGTCAAAGTTCCACCTATCGATACAACAAAATTTGTTATCCAAAGTGGCTATTCTTATCGTGTCAAAATCGGTTTCGACGTCTCACACATCCCGCTTCTTTCGGCAATTCATTATGCTGAACTTGAATTAACCATTGACCCCGAAAATACATTGTATGGGAACTTTGGATTGGATACGGTTTTTACAGGTGGATACTTCGGAGATGCATCTTTGGATAGTGTTCCAAAAGTTTCGTTCTATGGCAAACGCCAAGGCGATAAAGTATATTTTCAAAAAGTATCGACTCCGATTGAGTTATGGCTGAAAGACACACGAAAAGGCGACCTTTACTTTTACTCATACTATTGGAACGATGTTCGTTCGTTGAATAGAATTGCCTTTTATGGCTTTGATGCTCCTGACCCAAGAAAAAGACCAAAGTTGAAAATTATTTATTCAAAACGATTTGCAAGATGAAAGCCAAATTTTTATTATTATCATCTTTAATTTTTGTATTTGGCGAGTTCAACGGTTATGCCCAAGGTGGGTCGAACTATTCAATCTATGGATTTGGTGATATAATTCACAATAGTAGCGCTGTTTACGATGCACTTGGTGGAAGCGCAATTGCTGTGCCAAAGGAAAATTCCATCAATCTGCTTAATCCCGCAATGTGGGGGTTCATTTCGCAAACCCGTATCCGAGCGGGTTACAGATTTAATCAAAATTTGGTTCAAACCGAAAATGCCCATCTTTTCCAAAATAACGGCAAAGTCGATGGAATTTCCTATGCCCTTGCAATCGACACCGCAAAAGGCGCCAGTATTGTTTTTGGCTTTAATACATATACCACTGTAAACTACTTGATATCTAAGAAAAGCATAGTCGAAATCGAAGGCTACCAACTTTACGTCGATAATCAGTATCAAGGGAGCGGGGGACTTTCGCAAGCATTCATTGGTGCCTCTTTCCGTCCGATAAGTTTCCTCTATCTTGGCGCTTCTCTGCTCGGGAATTTTGGAACAATCAATTCATATAATCGCACACTTGTTACGGGGAGTTATGCATCGAGTGCTATCACGGAACGAAACGATTACTTCCTCGGTATGGGCTATCGATTCGGGCTTGCAGTTAAGCCACTCGAAAATCTATTGATTGGTTGGTTCACCGAAACACATCACAAAGCAAATCTTAAAAGCTACATCCGTAATTATTATGAACTTACGCTCGACACAACGTTTACAACTGAAAGCAAAGCCGAAATTCCGACTGCCTACGGCTTCGGTTTTTCTTATCGAAATGGTAGAACACTTATAACTGCCGATTTCGTCCAAAGAGATTTCAAAAAGGTCGCCTATAATTTACCCCCACGGGTGGAATTCCAAGCTGAGCCAAAAGTTTCTGTTGGTGTTTCCTTTCTTGGAAGTCGCTCGCTTTTCGCTTCCTTTGCCCAGCGGACAACGTTTAACCTTGGGGCATACTACAAACAACTGTATGCCAAAATCGACGGGAAGTCAATCGATGAATATGCATTTACCTTCGGCTTTGAGTTTCCAATAGTAGGCTCGGCAACCTTGAACGCCGGATTTGTTTTCGGTGGCCGTATTCCACAAATTTCCCAACTGCCCAAAGAGTATTTTGGAAGAATGATTTTAGAAATCACACTTGGCGAAACTTGGTTCGTTCCTTTCAGAAGGGAATAGTACATTAAGGTATGTAAATTTCAAAATCTTCGAGAACCTTTTTGCTATATGCTTTCCAACCATCGCGGAATGAACGGCTTCGGGAGACAACAAAATTGTGCATCCGTTTAGAATTCAGTTGTTGCAAAAGTTCTTCATAAGAAATAATATCGGTGTTTAATTTTATGCAGTAGCCCGAATAGAAAGTAAATTTTGGGTCTGCAACATAAATAAAATTGGGCACTTTCATTATGTTTGAAAAAGTAATCTTTTCACCAAAAGAATTCTTTAAATTTTGATTTCTTCCAAAAGCATACCAAGCAACTGGGTTGGGTTTGGCTCGGTCCCTTTGAAGCAACAATTCTTTGTGGGCAAGAAAATATGAATAAGCTTTTGGGAATTTATCATTTAAAATATCTTCGGGGATAATTTCCATTTTATTATCAATTTCTGAATATGGGAAAATTATCATTTCTTTTTTGGTGTCCCATTTGCTTGGACGGGAAGCTTTGAGTATCGGCTTTAAAATTTCATTTTCAATGGTAATAAATCCAGAAAGTCGAGAATAAACCAAACTTAATTTCTCATCAATTTGATGATGAAAATCGAGTATGTAAAACTTATCGCACAGGGTCGTTAGTCCGGTATGAATCGAAGCAATGTTTGAAAGACGGACCATCCTTGATGAATCCCGATTGCTTGCAGTAAAATTAAAAACCCACCTTTTCGAGTTGTTTAGACTTGCTATTTCAATTGTTTTTTCATAATATTTCTTTTCGTTTTCGTAAAATTGATAAACAAAAATGTTCCTTTTTTGTTTCCCAAAAATTGTAATTGCAGAATATGTGCTTTTATTTTTAAACAATTGCAAGTCATTGAAATCTATAATTTTAATCAAAGCCTTATTTTTAACCAAAAAATTGCGTAATGTTTGTGCAGTTTCTGTGTAAAAATATGTATTTGGAGTAATATATCCGCAAATACCATCAGGCTTCAGCAAATTCCAAGCAAGTTCGAAAAAAGCAATAAATAAATCTGTTGAGCCTTTTTTGCAAAATTTAAAATGAGTTTGTAAATATACTCTTTCCTTTGGCTTTAAATGTTGAATTCTTACATAAGGTGGGTTCCCAACAATGTAATCGAAAGATGGTAAATTCAAAACCTTTTCGTAGCCCAATACATTCAGAAAATCTACTAAATGTAATGCATTAAACTTAAAAATATTCCACTCGAAATTATCTAAATCAGGGAAGAAGGATTTGACTATGCGATTCAAGGAATTTTTGGCTTCTTCTATTGCTTGTTCGTCAATATCAAATGCATAAACATACTTTAAGTTCTTTTCGATATTTTCTCTATTGGAAAACCAACAAATTCTTTCGACAATTTCCTTTAAAAAGCTTCCATTCCCACAGGAAGGTTCCAAAATGTATTTGCCAATGATATTTTCACCCTTAAAACCTACTTCATCTAAAATTGTTTTAACAATAAAGCTTGGCGTATAAACCTTTCCATATAATTTTTCTGGTGAATATGTCTTAAATAAATAATCCATCGTTGGAAAATTTTTATGTTTTCCCCAAGAACTCTTTCAATGTATTGCTTTCTTCTATTAATTGCAACAAGCTTCGCCGTGCAACAGGTTTTTGAGAGAAATAATGTTCCTTAAAGTCATTAAGAAACACTTCAAAATTATATACATTAAAAATATCGGGGACGGGGCAACGAGAATTGAAATCGTCATCAAGAAAAGACTCATACAAAAGTATTGCCGCTGAATCAAAAGTCTGATTTGTCGAATTATAGGTATTTATCATTGGAAAAAGCTTTCTGGGTATTTGTTCCTTATAATAATCTATTAAACATTGCTCATTTTCATCTAACCCTTTTAACAAATAAATCAGCCCCACATATAAGCCGGGATAAAGAGTCTTCAAACTAACCAGTTCGCCTTGCAATGAATTAATGTTATTTGTAAAGTTCTTTTTTACCGAAAACATTTGACTTCGAACAGTTATAACATAATTTAGTCTTTCACCGTTGATGATTGCAATGTCAACATTCTTATTTTTTAACTTAACTTCTAAAAAAATGTTTTCGGCTGGAATATTTAACCTTTTGTATAGGTTCATTGCAATAGCGAAATGCAACAATTTGATAAACTGTTGGCTCCTGATGATTTTTATTCTATCCTTCCCTAGCAAAAGTTCATCCATCTTTTTCATAGTGTAATTCAAGTCTATAAAGCTATCTGGGTTTTCTATGCCTAATGATGTTGCCATATCAATGATTAAAATTTTCAAATAATTAATCAACTGCAAATTTAACAAAATTCTATTCAAAGCAACTGCTTTTTAAATATGATATTGTGATTAAGAATTTAGTTGAAATCTTGATTTTTTGTAAAAATTTATTCCCTTGGATTAACGGAAACGGATTTGCATCCACGAAGGTAAAACCGCAAGGGTAGCTCCTTCGACTTCACTATCCCGATTCTTTGGGAAATGCCAATCTCCCCGTCGCTGAAATTTTGATACTCCTGCACAAACAAATCTTCGCTAACAAGACTTTTCCCGTTGTCAGCGAGCGAAAACCGAAAGCCCCGTGCAAAATTTCCCGGTCCGCTTAAAAGCCTCTCAACTCTACGATTACTACCAAGTTGTTCGAACAATTCAATCCCAACAAGCGGAAAACCAGCACGAATCAATACTGCACATCCTTTCCCCTCGACTTCGGTGACAAAATTTACACAATGATGGACACCATAGATTTTGTAGACATAAACAATGCCGCCACGCTCGAACATCGCTTTATTTCGATTTGTTCTTCCAACGGCAGAATGGCTTGCAAAGTCGTTCTCGCTTAAATATGCTTCGGTTTCTACTATCATCGCTGCAACATATTGATTTTCGACTTTTCGGATTAAAACTTTTCCAATCAGATTCCTTGCAACCCATTCGGTTGGCTGCAAATAGAATTCCCTGCTTAAATGCTTTCGAAAATCTATCACAAATTCGCTTTTAAGCTTTTCATTCATAAAAATTTATTAATTTTATTACTCAAAATTTTCAAATTTATGATTTATTGAGTAAAGAAATGAAAAACATTGTTAGACTTTTGGTGATATTTGTTTTAGTCCTTCAAACTCTTCGTAGTGAAGACCCACGCGAGTTCTTCCGAAGAATAATGGAAATTGCCCATCCAACTCCTGAACAACAAATTAAAGAACTGCCCCTTATCCCGTTGGCAGAACCAACGACTAACCCTTTGTTTTACAACATTTCGACGACGGTGGACGAAACGGGACAATTCCAAATGCAAAATGAATCCTCGATTGCTGTTAACCCCGTAAATCCACGAGTTCTTATCGCCAGCGCTGTCGATTATCGCGATACTTCGGCAACTTGGGTCTATTTTTCCACCGACGGCGGAAAGTCCTGGAAAAACAAAAAGTTGGGAAGGCCCTTTCCAAACTGGCGTTCCTCGAACGACCCATCGGTAGCGTATTCATACGATGGCATTGGTTACCTCGTTTACGGGGGCTTTGGGAATGTAAGCGATACAGGCTTGCTCTATGGCGAAAATGGAGTCTTTCTTGCTCGCACAACCGACGACGGTAAAACTTGGGATGCCCACATTCCAATTATTATTCATCGTGGAGTTAAAACTCTCGATTCTGCCTTCGAAGATAAATATTACATTACTATTGACAACAGCCCGAATTCACCTTATCGTGGCACTCTTTATGTTCCTTGGAAACGAGTGATTCCCCGCGATTCATCGACTCAAATCGTGATTTCCCGCTCTACCGACCGAGGTAATACCTGGTCTAAACCTATTCCAATTAGCCCACGAAAACCGGGAACATCCGAAGATACTACTTTTGGACAAAGCTTCCCGCTTGCAACAATTGGTCCGAACGGCGAAGTCTATGTTGTCTGGAACGATGGAATAGAGAAAGGAATCGGCTTTGCACGCTCGAGCGATGGTGGTGCAACTTTTTCCGAGCCACGAATAGTTATCCGTTACAAACCTTTCGGCAAAGCAAAGTTCATTCCCCAACAGGGCTACCGGCATACTGTTAAGGAGAAAGTTCGAGCCGAAGCATATCCATCCATTGTTTGCGACTATACTGGTGGCGAACGGAATGGTTATCTTTATCTTTGTTGGTCTGCCGATAACCCGCCGAATGTTTATTTTTCTTACTCAACCGATGGTGGAAATTCTTGGAGCGAACCCAAAATTGTTCATTCGGATACAACGAACGACCAGTTTTGGCAATGGATTGCCTTGGACCCGAAAAATGGCGATTTGGCAATTATGTATCTGGATAGCAGACGCGACCCACAGAATTTACTTACAGAATGCTGGGTAAGTTATTCGAGCGACGGCGGAAAGAATTGGATTGACCGCCCAGTGTCGGACATTGCAAGCGACTTGCGGTTGAATCCCTTCACCGATAATTCATTTGCGGGGGATTACAGCGGTTGTGCATTTTTCGATGGGAAAATCTACCCATCGTGGGTCGATATGCGAAATGCCATTAAAAACATTTACGATAGCGATGTCTACACAGCATACATTAGTTTGAATTGTCCCAATCCCCCTGAAAATTTCATAGCAAAGACACTTCCCGATGAGCCAAAAGCAATTTTGTTGACTTGGACGACCCCCAAAACAAAAGTTTTTGGGCATCCACTCGACACCTCGAAATTGACTTTTCAACTGAAACGCGAAGGTACTCCTATTGCAATTCTTCCAGCAAATGTAAATTCCTATAAAGATACGGGCTTGACCGCTTACAAATTATACAACTACTCCATTGCCAGCGTCACTCCTACCGACACAAGCGTTGAAGTTTTTGCAAGTGCTTATGCTGGCGGGGCACGCAATCCATTGGCACCGCAAATCCTTTCGACAATTGATGTCGAAGGTAGCACCGAACAAATTTGCGTCCAATTGCCCAGCCGCCGTGCCGATTCTACAACTCCACTTGTCAATCTTCGTAGGTTATTGGTTTACGACGAAGACAACCTGCTGTTCCAAGTCGATATTGACCCAAAGGATACGGGAAAAGTTCACTGCTTCAATTTCGATGTCCAAAAAGAAGGCTTTTACAAAGTAAAAGTAAAGGCTGTTGATTCCGACCAGAACCAAAGCACCTTCTCCAATGAGTTTCAAGTTTTCAAAGGCAAAGTATTTTCGCTTGATGATAAAACGAAAATTTACGGCGACGATTTTTCCAATACTTCACCACGTAAGTATTTGAAATACAATGGTTGGGGTTATACTTCGACTTTCTTTCACTCTCCGCCCAGTTGCATCACCGACTCGCCGCAAGGAAATTATCCGAATCGAACCGAGATGATTCTTGGTCTTTTGCCATTTAAAATTTCCCCAAATGTTGCGAGCCAAGTAAACATTTCATTCCAACATTCTGCGATTATACACCGAACAGATACTGGTTACGTTGAGCTGGTTAACAAGAACGGGCAATTCGTCCAACTTGGTGCGTTCAATATGGAAAGCTATCCATACTGGAAAGATAAGATGCTCGACCAAAACGATTGGCGGGAGGAAATCTTCTCGTTGAACATATCCGATTTGCAACAGAAATTAGGCACGGATTTCTTGTTCCTTCGATTTCGGCTCGTTAGCGGGACACTTGGCACCGACGATGGTTGGTATATCGACGATGTGCAGATTAGAACGGGCATTTCCTCGGTTGAGAATCTTCCCAATGAACAGGAAATTATTCTTTCGCCTAATCCAGCAAGTAGCTTTGTCAAAATTAGGACAAATTACGAAATATCGAATATTGCTGTTTACGACCTTTTTGGAAATTCAGAAACCCTTGTTCCAATTTATAAAAATGGATATGAGAGAATTTTTGATGTTAATCATCTCGATAATGGTGTTTATTTCCTTGAAATAACTCCAACTCACTCGAAAGGGAAAATAATTTTGCCTTTTGCTGTTTTGCATTGAAATGAAACTTATTTTTATTTGCTTCGTAAATAATTGTGTATAAATAAGGATAAAAAATGGCAAAAAGATTATACCGAAATGATAGTGAAAAGGTTATCGGGGGAGTTTGTGCGGGGCTTGCCGAATACTTCGCGATATCGATGTTGTTATTATTCGAATAATCTTCGTAGCAACTGCACTAATCTGGGGCACAAGTATTTTGCTGTATCTAATTCTTTGGATTGCAATACCCCGAAAATCAATTATCAATGTCCCTAAACCTTCTGCAGAAGACAAAACCGAAGCTCCCGATACAACTCCACCACCACAAATCCAAGCCGAGACACAAAAATCAAACAAGTATCGTGAAGTTTTCGCTGTGATACTGATAATCATAGGTATATACGCTACTTTGAACAATGTGGTCTACTGGTTGTCCGATAAGCTTGCCTTACCGATTCTTTTGATTACTATTGGCTTACTTATTCTTTTATATCCTTCGGGAAAACAAAAGGAAACGAAAAAAGAAGGAACGCTAAATGACACCCTTTAAACTATTTGTCAGCGTGTTTTTTATCTCGTTAGGAATTTTCTTCCTTCTCGACCTGAATCCTTATTATTACCATCCATTTTCTTTAAATCTTAAACTTCTCCCACTTCTGTTAGTATTCATAGGAATTTTATTACTTAAGCCAAAAAAGATAATTACGATGATAACTGTTTCCTTGATGGCAATACTCCTTTCGTCGTGCATTTTTTCCACTTATAAATACTGGTGCACGAAGGATGGAAATTCCGCTACATCTTCCAAAAATATGAAAAGGTCGAGGACGATTTTTGACAAAAGTTTAACATTTATTTTCTAATTTTATATTTCAAAAATTTAGGTAAAATATGGCAGTTCTATCGATAGAGAGCAATGGAACAATAGAAATGACGGCGGTGTATTACAATGGACAACAACTTGCCGGTATTAGCGAGCTGTTTTTGAATTTGGACGAAGATGGCACCTTCGATGCCGTAATTTCTTACACTGGAAGCGATGGAGTTGAATATCTTAAGAATCCCTTTGTTGACTATCTCGACAATGTCATATTCCGAGAGCCTGCGTTCACCGAAGAAGAAGCCAGCCAACTTCATCTTTTGACAATCGAAAGCGATGGTGATATCGAAAACACAACGGTTTATTACGACGAGGAACCACTCGATGGCTTGGTAAATCTTTTTGTGCATATCAAATCGCCAGCGAAAAATAAAAGTGGCATTGCTTCGGTCTTCAAAAAGGTGAAACCGGTGGAAGGTGCTGTGTTCAAAGCAACTTTTACATTTCGCTATCCCGGGGATGTTATAAAGACAGAGGAGATTTTCTAATGAAAAAATTGAAAACTCTTATATGGCTAATTACATTAAGTTTGCTCATATATGGCTTCCCTGCCGAAGAGCTTTTGGCAAAGGGCGGTCGAAGTTTTGGAGGCACGCGGAGTTCCGGGAAAAGCTTTGGCGGAACACGCTCTTTCGGAGGAACTCGCTCGTATAGCCTGCCCGGAACTTCACCCAAAATCACTACACCTTTGCGGAACAAGACCTTCGACGCTACTCCGCGAGCAAAAAGCTTCGGTGGCTCGGTCTCTTCGGTGCTAAATCGTTCAAACATTGCCAGCAAGTACGGAATCCCTCGCAAAGTGATTACATCGCGGGAACTCCCCAAACTTCCGCAGAATGTTGTGGTTAACCACTACGGCGATTTTGCCAGCGGACTGATGATGGGCTACTTAATGGGTCACACTTCTTGGCTTTGGTATTTGCCTTTCCATCCGGCTTTCTACTATACCCAACCCGTTCGCGTGGAAAACCCCGACGGCGCAATTTCGTATTATCCGCCATCTTTCGACTATTCCAAATTTTTCCTGACCCTAATCTTTCTCGCATCAATTGGTTTCATCATTTACCGCATAATCAAAAAGAGACGACGCACCCACGCATTCATAACCGATACCGACTTATCCAAATCTTCCTTCTCGTAATAGTTTGTACTGAGTGGAGGTGTACATTTTTATAAAAGAACAGACATCGGATGTTTGCGAAACATCCGATGTCTGCGTAAATCACTTGCGTTGTTAGCCGATAGTATATAGGCAAAGCAAAGAACGACTTGATGCACTGTTTGGTGCATCATAAGTCGGCAAACCCTATTCCCGAAATTCAAACGAAGCAGAAAGGGAATATGTTTAGGTGTATTAATCCCTATTCTTCGGGTTGTTGTTTCTTTTGTCGCTCGTATTGCTGGATTTTGGCTTTGTCGGGGGCTAATATTACAAACATTCTTTTGCCTTCGGACTTAACGGTTTGGTCGACTTTGCTTATATCGCTCAAAGCTTCGACAAATCGGTTCAAAAGCTCCTCGCCAATCTCCTGATGCATAATTTCCCGTCCCCGAAAAATCACCGTCCCTTTCACCTTGTTCCCTTCGAGCAGGAACTCTCGTGCGTGGCGCACTTTGAAATTGAAATCGTGGGTATCGGTTCGCCATTTGAAACGGATTTCTTTCAACTGTTGCTGTGCTTGTTGCTTCCGTTGTTGCTTTTCCTTCTTCTGCTGTTCGAAAATGAATTTTCCGTAGTTGACTATCCGAGCGACTGGCGGGTTTGCTTGCGGAGCGATAAGAACAAGGTCGAGTTCCCGTTCGTTTGCAATTTTCAGCGCTTCACGTGTTGGAAATATGCCAAGCATTTTCCCATTCTCATCGACCAATCTTACTTCTGCGACCCGAATTTCTTGATTAACCTGATATTTTGAATCGGTATGTTTACCGCGGTTGGGTGGGTTGGAACTGGCAAAGTGTAAACCTTTCAACTATTCCCTTATTATTGTTCATAATACCTCACTAATTAAATTACAAAATTAACAAGTTTTTTATTTTCATTTGTTTTTCTTAATTCAAATTTTTGTAAATTTTCAATTTGATTATTGAAATTCTTTATGGAAAAAGTGAATATTTACAAAACCGTTGCCAGAGTTTCATTCATCTTTGCAGTTTTGATTGGAGTTTATCTCTTCTTCGACTATTTTCTTTCCACTTCACAAAGTTTTATTTCTGCATACCCATATCTTATTCCGCTAATTTTGTTTGGTTTTTGCCTTGTGCTTTTCTTTGTTTCTTCGGCTCTGGCAAAGAATTGCAAATCGGTTGCAGAAGAACTAAACGAAACGCAAAATCGCTTTTCCGCTCTTCTTGATACTGTTACAACAGGCTTTGTCGTAACAGATTTAGAGGGCAACATACAAGATTCTAATCGAAAAGCGAAAGAAATTTTGGGATTGAACGATTCCGAAACAATAAATCTTTTCCAGATTTCACCCTCCCTATGGGATATTGTTAAAGATGTCGTCCCAAATCCTAACGAAATTGAAACGAATAAAGCAAAGCATTTTGGCATAATAGAATTAGTATCTTTCGATAGGGAAAAAGTTTCTTTGGACTTATCAATTTCGACATTCCATAGAAACAATAACACATTCTTTCTTTTCTCGTTTTATGAACTAACTGACTTTGCAGAGAAATTTCAAACTTTGGCAATATCCGAAAAAAAATTCAAAACACTTGTGAATTCTATGAGCGATGCTGTCGTTTTGGTCGACCGTGAAGCAAAAATCGTCGATTATAACAAGGCTTTTAAAAATCTTTTTAAAATAGAAGATTATGACTCCAAGAACTTTTTCGAGGTAATCTTTAAAGATTTGGATTTACCAGAAGAAAGAAAAGATGAATTACAGAAAAGGATGTATTACATTTTCGCAACAGGTGATTTTAGCAAGTTAAAGCAACCAATTTACGGCAAACTAAAATTTTTTGATGGACGAATTGTTTACTTTACCAAATCTGTTTTTAAAGTTGAAATAGATGAAGGACTATTTTATGTCGGGGCAATTTTAAAAGATATTACCGAACTTCAGAAATTGATTGAACAGTTGAAGGAATTGAATGAAAATCTTGATGAACTTGTTCGAAAGCGGACTAATGAATTGGAAAATGCACTAAAGGATTTGGAAAAGATTAATTCGGAACTTGAAAAAGAAATCGAAGAACGGAAGAAACTCGAAATTGCTATTCAAAAAAGTAAAGAAACATACCAAAACTTTTTGGAATCCCTACCCGTTCCTGTTTATCGCACAAATTCAAAAGGGGATTTCTTATTTGCAAATAATGAACTTGTTCGTTTGCTCGGATGTAAATCGAAAGAAGAATTATTCCAAACCAGTGCTTTCGATTACTACCCGAATCCTGAACAAAGGAAAAATGTTTTGGCAGAACACAAGAAAAGCCAAAAAGAATATATAAAAGCAGAGTTTGAGTTAATCCGAAAAGATGGAAAACATTTATTTGTGCAAGATTTCGGCAGAGCATTTTATGACGCCGAAACGAACCAACAGACTTTCGAAGGGGTTATAATTGATGTTACCGATGAGGTAACATACAAAAGGAACTTGGAACAGAGCGAAAAACGATACAGGAACTTGTTCGAGGGCATAACTGAAATAGTTCTACAAATCAACTTGGATGGGCAAATTCTGATTGTATCCCCATCGGTCTCTGTTGCTCTTGGTTATTCTCCCGAAGAGCTTGTTGGGGTCNATTTCAAAAAGTTGCTCTCAAAGGCAGAATTTTTCGATAGATTGGTAAATCCGATAAAAGAAAAAGGGAAGATACTCAATGTTCTTTTAGAGTTAACCTCGAAATATGGCGTTCCGAAGTTTCTTAGTGGCGACTTTTTGCTTTCGGAAAACGAAACAATCAATGCAATTTTGCGAGATGTGACCGAAGAATACGAAAACAAAAACTTTATGAGTGCACTATTCTCAATATTCAGGATATTTTACGAAGAAAAGAACATTTACCTTATCGGCGAAAGCATCGAAAAAGCTTTACGATACTTAATATCTGTGCCAAATTATCTTTTCGCACTTAAAGATGAAAACGAGGAACGACTGAACGTTCTCGTCCATTTCGACCGATATGGAACTCGGTTTAAATATATCGATTTAAACGATAATTCAAATCCGTTTACGAAAGCATTTCGGAGCCAGAAAGTCGAAATCTTTGAGGGCGAGGACTTGAAGAACTTGTTTGGGAACCCAAAGTATCCCGACCCAGCCAAACTCCTTGTTTTACCTTTGGGAACCTATACGACTCAGATTGGGATTATTGCAATCTATTCTCATCATCAGCCCGAAGCTCTTTCCAAAACTAATATCTATTATCTTAATACTATTGCAGAGCAAATTTCCATTGGATTGGAACGAAAACTGCTCGCCGATAAATTAAATCTTCAAATTAAACTTTTCGAAACACTTGTTGAGTCCATTCCATATCCGATATACTATCGAGACTTAAACAGCGGGAAATATCTTTATTGCAATGAATCATTTGCTCGTTTTGCCGAAAAGCCCAAGGAGGAAATTATCGGTAGGACAATTGAAGAAAGTTTATCGCCCGAAATCGTTAAAATACTTAAAGAAAAGGACGAGGAAATTTTGACAACTGGCAAAATCCAAACCTTTGAGTTGAAAAAGACCTTCCCCAACGGTGTTGAGCAAACTTATGTTAACATTCGTTCGCCCATTCAATTCGATGCACTTCGGGAAACTGCCGTCGTTGGTATTCTCATTGATATAACCGATAGAATTAATTACGAACGAGAATTGCAAAATGCTTTGAATTTCAACAAATTGATTCTCGAAACTGCCCCAGTTGGTATTGCTACTATCGACAAGAACTCAAAAGTAACATTCTGTAACCAAAAAGCCGAAGCTTTAACTGGTTACTCTGCAAACGATTTTGACGGAGANGTTTGTCCACTTTGCGTAGGTTCCACTAATTTAGATGAAATGCTTGCGTTGGTTTGGGAACAGTCTGGTCCTATCGAGCAGCGTTTAACTCGAAAGGATGGGAAAGAAATAATCATCCGGAAGCAAATCGCACCATTGCACGACGACAAGGGCGAAATCTATGGAGCAATTATATCTTTCGACGATATTACATCCCAAAAAGAGTCCGAAAAGAAACTGCAATTTTTGGCAGAAGTTAACTCGCGTTTAGCTTCGGTGGCAAATTTGGTTGTTACTATTTCCGAGCAAACAACATTGTTCGAGGTTGTTTTCCCAATTGCCTTGCAAATTTCTGGTGCGGAAGAAATGGTCTTTGTCGACATAGACAGCAAAACCAATATCCCAACGATTAAGCAAATTGAACTTGTTAACCTCGAAAGCCAAACCATTTTGGAAGTAAACATTCCTTTGGAAAAGTTTGTCAATTCCTATTTTGGAAAAGTATATACGGAAAGGGAGCCACTAATCATCGAAAAAGCTCAGACTGAAAGGTTAATCAATGGACTGGAAAATCTGTCGAACAAAAATCTTGCTCTCTTTCCTTTGTATGCCACCGAAAAAGTTATTGGCATTTTGACCTTAACGCATTCAGAAAAAACATTTTCCGATGAAGTTGTCTCGGCTCTTAACCAGTTGACAATGATGCTAACGACTAACATCGAAAGAATATATTTCCAAAACGAATTGACAAACACTTTACAGAAGCAAGTGGAAATCAATGAGCTTCGTTCAAACTTTATATCGATGATTTCGCACGAATATAGGACGCCGTTGCAAGCAGTTCTGCTTTCGGCTGAAATTTTGCAAAAGCATTACGACCGCCTGACTTCTGAGCAAAGAGATATGCAATATCGCAGAATCGCCCGTGCAGTTGAAGATATGGCAACAATGCTCGATAATGTGATTCTTTACAATCGGCTCAGTAGAGCCAGCGAGCGAGTGAATTTCGAAACAGTAAAAGTAAAGCCTTATTTCGAAGGCGTTATTCGTGATTTTGAACTTTACTATCACGACAAAGCAAAAATCGTCAGTAAAACAAAATTCAAAGTTCAAGAAGCAAAAGTTGAACAGCGATTGTTGCAACTTATTTTATCGAATTTGATTTCTAATGCGATAAAATATTCAAGGTCGGAGCCAGTGGTCGAAATAGAAGTCGAGGTACGCATGGATTCCATTAAGTTAGTTATTGCCGATAATGGGATTGGAATTCCCGAAGAAGAACTGCCTTTGGTATTCGAGCCTTTTTACCGCGGGAAAAACACAAAATTGATAGCAGGGACGGGGCTTGGGCTTTCGATTGTCAAAAATTCCGTCGACTTACTTGGCGGGCAGATAAGTGTGGAATCGAAATTGAACGAAGGGACGAAATTTACAATCGAAATACCAATACCATAAAAGAATTGCCGAAAATTTGTTGCAATGGTTACAAAATTTATTTAAAATTGCAGATTTAGAATTTTGGGTGATAATTTAAATGATGTGGGAAAAAATTTAATGTAATTAGCAATTAAATTTAAAAGGTAAAGTCTATAATGGAGATAAAAAGTTACAAAACAAAAGGTGAAATAATGATAGAACGAGCTGAGAGCAATTTTGGGACATTTGAATACGATTATATAGATAATAAAAATTCCAATGTTGATTTAACTTTATTAGATAATGTACAATTTATCTATGAACTTTCACTAGCTGAATTAGAGTTAAAGGCTTTAGGTATTGATTTTGAAGTAACAAATGGTTTAAGGGAATTTAAAATCCTAAATAAATCAGATAAGCAAATAGAAAAAATAAGGAAAAAAGGGTCATATTACAAGACTGTTGCGGGGCAATTTACTGATTATTTTCAAATAATTCAAAAGAATCAAACTCGTTCAGTTAATCAATATTTAACACATTGGTTTTACCCCTATAAAGGAAAATTTCATCCCCAAATGATTAGAGCATTGATAAATATTATAGGATTAAAAGAAGGAGATACAGTCCTTGACCCTTTTTCTGGAAGCGGGACTACTGCCTTGGAATCACAACTTTTGGGAGTAAATTTCATTGGCGTGGATATTTCCCCACTTTGTGTTATTCAGGGGCGTGTTAAGACCGAATCAATTTATGTTTTTGATGAGATAAAAATGATTAAAAATGAAATAACGGCAAATGTAGCTCCAAACTTATTCCAAACAAACGAAAATTATTATAATTTTTTAGATAAATTAACAAGTAATGAAAGAGTAAAGAATTTTTATATTTTAGCAAGATTACTTGCTATAAGCGATAATTCGCGCCGAAATCGCGATTTTTCTAATTCCTTCTTAAAAAATATTGAATTAATGTTGGCATCTGTAAAAGATTATATGCTGATAAAAGAGAAATTAAATTTAAGATTGGGAGAAATAAAAATTGAAATTGGAGATGCAAGAAGTTTAACTTTACAAGATAATTCCGTAGATGGAATAATTACATCTCCGCCTTATTCTATTGCACTGGATTATGTTCAAAACGATATACATTCACTTAAAGATTTGGGATACGATATTTTAAAAATAAGAGATGAGTTTATTGGAGTTAGAGGTAATGGTATAAATAGAGTGTATCTATACAATGATGATATGAAAAAATCATATAAAGAAATGTTTAGAGTGCTAAAACCTGATAAATATGCTGCTATAATTATTGGTAATGCTACGTATCAAGGGCAGGAAATAAAAACGGTTGAATTTACTATTGAATTTATGGAAAGCATCGGATTTAAACTAGTAAAAAATATCAATAAAATAATATTTGGGCTTTATAATGTTATGAAAAAAGAAAATATTTTAATTTTTAAAAAAGGAAAATTATGATGAACAAGAATGAATATACCAAAAGACTTGAAAATATTATAAAACGAATGCTTCAGCCATTAAGTGATTTACCATTTAATCTTGTTATCGAAGCAATGACTGGGAAAAAAGTTTTGTCTTTTGATTTTGCAAAGCCAGATCATCAAGAGGTTTTGAAATTATTGAAACAGGCTGCTTTGAATGCAGGAAAAGAAATAAATAAAACAGGAATTTTAAGACCAAGACCAAATGAAGTAGGAAACGATATAGAAAAGTATGTTAGGGAAGCATTAAATTCAGTTGGATTAAAAGCAGATATACCTATTGGACCAAATGGGCATAAAAAAACAACTGGGTATCCAGACATATTATTTTGGTATAATAACAATCCTTACTATTTAGAGTGTAAAACTTATAACATAGAAAATATAGAATCAACTCAAAGAAGTTTTTATTTCTCACCTTCCGATGAGTTTAAGGTTACTCACGATGCCCTTCATTTAATTTTATCTTTTGAAATTTATGTCGCCGGCGAAAGTGGCAGAAATCATATTTACAAGTGTAAACATTATAAAATATTATCAATAGAATCCTTATTGCTTGATGTAAAGTACGAATTTAACTCAAATAATAAAAGGATGTACTCTGGTGAATATGGAACAGTTGTTTTGGGTGAAGGTGATGTTGAATAAAGGAAATGTTAAAACATTGTTTAACTTTTTTAAAATGGTTTTGGAAATAAACAAAAACTTTGTGTTACAAAAGTTCTTTTAACTTAGGGAAATTTGATGAAGATTAAAATAAAAAGGGTAAGCGAAAAATTTGCTGACATAGAGTTGCCAAAGTATCAGTCCGATGGCTCAGCAGGTATGGATATTCGAGCCGCTGTGGAAGAGCCTGTTAAAATTCCGCCGGGGGGAATTGTGCTTATCCCAACGAATCTAGCAATAGCACTTCCACACGGCTATGAATGCCAAGTGCGAACGCGAAGCGGTTTGGCTTTGAAGTATGGCATCTTTGCACTAAACTCCCCCGGAACGATTGACAGCGATTATCGTGGCGAGATTAAAATCATCCTTGCGAACTTTGGTATGGAAGATTTCTATGTTCAGCGAGGCGATAGAATTGCTCAACTTGTGGTAACCCGCTACGAAAGGGTTGAGTGGGAAGAAACCGAGGATTTGCCCGAAACAGAACGCGGGGCTGGGGGCTTCGGAAGCACCGGTGTTTAACATAAACAAAGGAGGGTTCACGATGAACCAAAGAAAACCGCTACTAAGCGAGGATTGGTTATCGCTTTGGCTTGGTCTTATTGTTTTTATCCTTTCGCTCGGCGTGGTATTCAATATCGACCTGCTTGGGTGGGGCGTTAAAACCAGCACCTGGGTTTCTCTATCGAATGCGTTCTCCCCCGTTTCGAAAGCTTACGCTGGGCTTTCTCCCGTGCTTTCCATTTTTCTTACCTATCTTTTTATGCTCGTCATCGTTGGAATTGGCAACTGGATGCTTGGAGGCAGCCCGAAAGAATTCTTCTGGGCTTTTACCACGGTCTTCATTCTTAGCTTTGCTTGTTGGGTTGTTGGAAATTTCGCAAACATCGCCGCTACTACGCCTGCCGAGATGAAAAAATATGGCATAAGCTGGTCGCTTAAACTTACTGGCGAAGCAGGATTTATCATAGCACTTCTTCTTGGACTTTTCATAGGCAACGTGTCCCCAAAATTTGCCGAAATGTTAAAACCTGCCATAACTCCCGAACTTTACGTCAAAACTGCAATTGTCATTATGGGCGCTGGAATTGGAATCAAAGCGATTGAAAATTCGAGCTTGGCTTTTTCAATTGTATTTCTCGGGCTATGTGCCATTCTTGCTGCATATTTGATTTTCTGGTCTGTTGTGTATTACATTGCACGGAAATACTTCAAATTCAGTCGGGAATGGTCTGCCCCATTAGCGTCGGGCATTTCCATTTGCGGAGTTAGCGCAGCAATAGCAACAGGGGCAGCAATAAAGGCTCGTCCAGTTGTGCCGATTATGGTATCGTCGCTGGTTGTGATTTTCGCAGTCGTCGAGCTTCTGATTCTGCCATTTTTGGCTCAGCAATTTCTTTGGCACGAACCATTGGTTGCCGGAGCGTGGATGGGGCTGGCAGTCAAAACCGATGGAGCTGCAACTGCAAGCGGCGCCGTTGCCGATGCACTCGTTGTTGCCAAAGCCGCCGAAAATGGTGTGCTCTTCCAAAAAGATTGGGTTCTGAACACTGCAACAAATGTCAAAGTGTTTATCGATGTTTTCATAGGCATTTGGGCTTTCATCCTTGCTTACATTTGGACGAAATTTATTGAAAACCGCGGAGCGAATAGCAACCAAAAGGTTCCTGCCCGCCAAATCTGGGAACGATTCCCAAAATTTGTTCTGGGTTATATCCTGACCTTTTTGATTTTCCTTGTCATCGGGGTTTCGAACCCGGAATTTGTTAAAACCACAAAAGTTGAAACTAAAAATGTTGTGCAAATCGACCCAACAACTAAGACAGAAAAGGTAGTAACTATTACCGAAACCAAAATTCTTCCCGGAGTTGGAGTGCAATCGACAAATCAGGCGAACGTTTTCCGGACATTGTTTTTCGTTTTGACATTCTTCACAATCGGGCTGGTCTCGAATTTCCGCAAGCTTTGGGAAGAAGGAATAGGGAAACTCGCTGCAATTTACGTCATTGCGCTGTTCGGATTCATCATTTGGGTTGCGTTGCTAATTGCTTGGCTCTTTTTCCACGGAGTTCTACCACCAACAATTTCAGGTTAATTATAATTTTGGAGTAAAACTATGGACGAAAAACCAAAAATCTCGGAAGAAATAAACAAGACAGAATACGAACCACTCTTGCCAATCGAAAAAAAACTTATAACTTGGAATATAATCACCGGCGTTGTTCTCATAGTCGTTCTTTACTTGATTAGCCGATTGGTAATTTAAAATTTATTGCGAGGGGGCAAGAGGCATAATGACATAGTCATAATGACATAGTGCTGAACAAAAGGTAACAGCTTCTTGTTCACAATTTTTCTTGACCTTTTGCTATTCCGAGGTTCACCAGACATCGGATGTTTCTCAAACATCCGATGTCTTTCCAGAAGGAACAAGTATTTCAACACCTTGTGTTTGTATCTAAACCAGACATCCGATGTTACTCAAACATCGGATGTCTTCCTTCTCGCAAGGGGTAACAGCACTATGTTCACATATTCTTTCTACCTTTTGTCTTTAATCTGAACAAGGTTCACCAGACATCGGATGTTTCTCAAACATCCGATGTCTTTCAAAAAGGAACAAGCGTTTTAGCCCCTTATGGATGTCTAACTTTGGAATTTGAACAACACCACGAAAATTTGAAGCATCTGGTATATCAACTGTTTTCGAACTCGTTTCTTAATGCTTCGAGAACACGGCTGATGGTGTCCCAATCGTAGCCTTTTCGGAAAAGATATTGACCAACGGATTCGAGCGGATTCTTTTGCTTTTTGCTTTGGGAAATAATCCTAAGTTTTTTCTTGGCTAAAGAAAGAGCATTTTCCAGTTCAACTTCGGAATCTTGAAGTTCAGAAAGGACGCTCTCGATAATCTCCTTGTCGACACCTTTTGCAAATAAATCATTTTTGATTTTCAGGATGCTTGCCTTTTTTGTCTTAATTGAGTTGTCCGCAAATTCTTTTGCAAACTTGTAGTCGTCCAGATAGCCAAAATCTTCGAGAAACTTTATTGCAGTATCGATTACTTCGGGGTCGAATTTTGCTTTGGCAAGCTTTTGTTGAACCTGATGCCGTGTTCTGGGGTTGACCGAAACATAGTTCAGAGCGGTATTTTTTGCTTCAATAATTTTCTGCTCTTTGATTAGAGCATTTAACTCGTCTTGGGTTAACTTTTTTCCTTTGAAAATCTTAAACTTTGCTACAACATCAAGCGAAAGGTTGAAAACCTCGTTCGTGTTCAATTGCAAGATGCAACTTTTCCCATCCTTAGCTGTCTTTAAAGAAACAACTTCGAGCAAATTTATTTTCTTGGCAAGTTTAACAATTCACGAACTTTGGTTTCCAGATTTTTGTAGATTTCGGGATTTTCGAGCAAATATTTACGCAAACCCTCTCGCCCTTGAATCCTTTCGCCATTTAGAGTGAACCAGGAGCCAGTTTTGGTAATCAATTCAAAATTTGTGGCAAGTTCAATTATATCATTGATTTTGGAAATTCCTTCGTTATAGAGTATATCGAACTCAACTTCTTTAAATGGCGGAGCGACTTTGTTTTTGACAATTTTGGCTTTCACCCGATTCCCGATAATTTCCTGTCCGTCTTTGATTATATCTTTCCGACGAATGTCGATACGCACAGAAGCATAGAACTTCAAGGCATTTCCACCAGTAGTAGTTTCGGGGCTACCATAAACAACGCCAAGCCTACTTCTCAATTGATTCGTAAAGACTACGCAAGTGTTCGATTTGGCTATAACAGCATTCAATTTACGCATAGCTTGAGACATCAACCGAGCCTGGACGCCCATCTGAGCATCGCCCATATCGCCTTCGATTTCCACTCGCGGTGTCAATGCAGCAACAGAATCGATAACAATAACATCTATTGCATTGCTTCGGGCAAGAGTTTCGACTATTTCGAGCGCCTGCTCGCCAAATTCCGGTTGCGATAGCAAAAGCGAACTCAAATCGACGCCAAGTTTCTGTGCATAGTTAACATCGAGTGCGTGTTCTGTATCGACAAAAGCAGCGAGCCCGCCGTTTTTCTGCGCTTCGGCAATTATATGCAAGCAGACTGTGGTCTTGCCCGACGACTCTGGACCAAAGATTTCGGTAATCCGTCCACGCGGAACTCCGCCAATCCCTATGGCTGCATCGAGCGACAAACATCCTGTCGAGATTGCATCAACTTGAACCACATTCTTATCGTTAAGTCGCATTATTGCGCCCTTGCCAAATTGCTTTTCGATTTGTTCGATTGCCAAAGAGACAGCACGAAGTTTCTCTTCGGCTATCTTATTTACATCTGGCTTTTGTTCTTTGGTCGCTCCCATTTTTTAACCCAAATTAAAAAACAAAATTTCTTTTGAATGATTTTAAACTTTTAAAATATTAAAAATTTCTGAATTTTAAGGGGTTATTTTCTTTTTTTAATTTTATATTTTTGATTTACTATGGATATTAAGATTTTAATAATTGTTTCGATTTTCGTTGCCATTGCATTGGCGTTCGATGCCTTTTCGGTGGCTGTGTCTGCTGGTGCATATTTCCGCAAAACTACATGGCGGCAAAGATTTCGCCTCTCTTTCCACTTTGGGCTTTTCCAATTTATTATGCCAATTATTGGATGGTTTTTGGGCGAAAAGACTTCCAAACTTTTACAAAATTATGACCATTGGGTTGCGTTTATGATTCTTTCGGCTCTTGGTATCAAAATGATTCTCGAAAGTACCAAGTCGAAAGAAATCAAGGAGGATATAACACGAGGATGGAAACTTATTGCCCTCTCTATTTCTACAAGCCTTGATGCGTTGGCTGTTGGTTTTGGTCTTGCTTTGCTCGATGGGCAAATTCTCCTAATGGCATTAATCATTGGTATTGTTGCGGGCGCTGGCACTTATTTGGGTATTTTCATTGGCGAAACCCTTGCTGTTCATTTCCAAAGGAAGGCACAAATCCTTGCGGGCATTGTTTTAATCCTCATTGGAACGCAAATTTTGTTAAACCATTTGGGAGTTATATAAATGAAAGCCATAGCATTGGGAATTTTTGTTCTTTCTTTTTTATTCGCTGTGACTTTCGCTTTCGCCCAGCAAACTCAAACCCCGAAGCCCATTGTTAACGATATAATTCTAACGATTGGTGCCGATGAGATTGCAAATGTTGCTCGCGTTGATATTATTCCCAAATTAAGGTTCCTTTTGCAACCTATTCCCGATAGCCTTTGGGAAAGGTTCGAATTTCAATACGATTCGGCAAAAATATTTTTAGACATGGCCAAGTCGTTCACCCAACACTTCGACCCGAAAGAAGCCCAAGAATATTACGACCTTGCCCAAAAGTTGATGCGGGAACGAATCGACACTTCTATCTCGAAATTTGAATATTTCTTGGAGAGAATGGATTCGCTCGACATATTAATTCAACAAGCAGACTCGATGTTGAGACATTCAGAGAATATCGAAACTGAATTATTTCAAAAAATAAAGTCCTTTTTCAAGGAGTCACCTTACCAAAGATATTACGATTCAATTCTAAAATCAACAAAACCATTAAACCTTGATTCATTAAAAATGCTCTATTTCCCAGACTCTTTAATAAAAAATAATCGACTCAAGATACTATATTATCCCGATACACTCGTAATCGAGTTCATTCGCCCCGATTCAATAATATTTCGGTTCAAACCCGAGATGGATAGCATTTTTAAACGTTATCCAATCGATTCGAGCCTAATGAAATTTAATATCAAAAGCTTCATCGATACTTCAATCTTCTATTTAAATAGTTTCAAAGAACTTGCTAATTTCTATGTCGAATATATTGATTCCCTAAAAGCTTATTGGAATAAATCTATTAATTTGATGAAGAAATACTTCGAGGGGGCACAAAAGCAAAAAATCAAAGAAAAAGATTTAAAAGAACTGGAAAAGCAACTTAATAAGTTGTCGAAAGACTTTGAAAAACTCATTGAAAAGTTAAATAAAAAATATAACAAACTTCAACAAAAATACGATTTAAGACCTCAAGTCGAAAGTAAACAACCAAATGAAACAATTGAAGAATACCTTGAAAGATACGAATTAGAATTTCATTTGCCAGAAATGAAAAAACTACTCGAAAACCATAAGGAATTCATAAAAGAATTGCTAAAAATGAAGAAGCAGATAGAACAAGATATTTTAAAGGAGCTGAAAGAAAGAGGCTACATAAATGAGTAAGTTCAATAAAACAAGGAAGAAACGATGAAAGACGACCCTGCGATGAAAATCCAGGATTACTGGGTATTTGGTGAATATGGAGGTGTAAATCCTTCTATCGAAGACGCCTCCACTTTTACTTTTTTATCTGCCGAAAAGATGCAAGAGCTTTTCGAACACGAAGTCGAAGGTTGTTTCCTTTACTCTCGTCATTTGAATCCAACAGTCCACTATCTTGCCCAATCAATGGCACTGCTCGAAGGCACTGAATACACGCAAATCACCGCCTCGGGAATGGCTGCGATTAGTTGTGCTATTCTTCAAATTTGCTCTTCGGGCGATGAAATTATTTCCAGTCGAACAATCTACGGCGGAACTTATGCTTTGCTGAAAAATTACTTGCCGAAATTCGATATCAACACGACTTTTGTTAATATCCTCGACTTAGACGCTGTTAAGTCCAAAATCACCCCCAAAACAAAAATTATTTACACAGAATCGATAAGCAATCCATTGCTCGAAGTTGCCAATATTCCCGAGTTGAGCAAAATTGCCAAAGAGAATAATCTAACGCTTATTGTCGACAACACATTTAGCCCGATGATACTGCAACCACACAAACTTGGCGCCGACATCGTAGTCCACAGCCTTACGAAATTCATCAATGGTGCCAGCGACTGCGTTGGCGGAGCAATTTGTGCCACCCACGATTTTGTTACATCACTCAAAGATGTTCATAATGGCTCTGCTATGCTTTTAGGTCCAACTATGGATTCAATTCGTGCAGCTGGAATCTTAAAGAACTTAAGGACTTTGCACATTCGAATGAAACAACACAGCCACAATGCAATGTTCATTGCAACCAAATTAAAAGAACTTGGATTCAGGGTTTTCTATCCCGGGCTCGAAATCCATCAACAACACGAACTTATGAAAAGACTAATGAATCGGGAATATGGCTTTGGGGGAATGGTCACATTCGATTGCAAAACTCCCGAAAAAGCGAACGAACTGATGCTAAAAATGCAAGAGAACAAAGTCGGTTACTTTGCTGTTAGTTTGGGCTTCTACAAAACGCTATTCAGCGCTCCCGGATTGAGCACTTCGAGCGAAATACCTCCCGAAGAACAACAGCAAATTGGTCTTTCCCCGGGTTTGGTAAGAATGTCCGTTGGAATAGATAACGATATCGAAATAACATGGGAGAGGATGTTGAAGTCTATCAAGGAAGTGGGCTTAGCATAATCTTATGGAAAGAATTCTCGAAGCAAAAAATATTTGGAAATCGTTCCAAAAGGATGGCAAAAACAAGATTGAGGTGCTGAAAGGAGTTAGCCTCGAGGTTTTTCGAGGCGAATTCTTCTGCCTTATGGGACCCTCGGGAGTTGGCAAAACCACTTTGCTCCACATTTTGGGAACGCCGGATAAACCCGACAAAGGCAGTGTTAGATATTTCCTCGATGGCAAAGAGATTGAAACACAGAACAAAAGCAACGACGAGTTGGCAAAACTCCGGAACCAGAAAATTGGCTTTGTGTTTCAGTTTCATCACTTACTTCCCGAATTCACAGCGTTGGAAAATGTTGCTCTTCCTTTAATCATCGCTGGGGAAAAGGAAAAAGTGGCATTGGCAAAAGCCAAAGAGTTGCTCACAACAGTAGGCTTCGAGCAAAGGTTCGAGAACAAACCTGCGGAGCTTTCGGGAGGGGAACAACAGCGAGTTGCTTTTGCCCGAGCATTAATCAACCGACCCGAAATTGTTTTCGCCGATGAACCGACGGGCAATCTCGATTCTAAAAACACCGAACAAATACTCGATTTGATTTCCAGACTGCGGAAGGAATTCTCCATCACTTTTGTTGTCGCTACGCACAGTTCAAAAGTGGCATCTGCGGCAGAAAGAATTGCACGAATGAAAGATGGAGTGATTTTCGAAATCTCAACTAATGAAGTTTAACCATTTCTTTGGCAATTAAATGATTGTTAATTTTGTGTTTTTTCATTGTTAAATGCAAGCTAAGGATTTATGCGGACAAGGATATTGTTGATTATTCCAAGGTTCCCGTTCCCTTTGATTGGTGGCGATAGAATAAAGAACCACAATCTCATTAAGATTTTGCACAAACATTACGACTTGGATGTTGTCACAATTTCATACGAAAATTATCTTGCCGAAACCGAAAGGTTTTTGGCAGAAAATACCACTTCGTACAGAATTTTTAAGTATCCTATGTGGAAATTCTATCGAAGTACTCTTCGAACTTTAATCAATTTCAAGCCACTTCAAGTGAACTTTTTTTACTTTCCCGAAGTAAAAAAATACATCGACGAAAAAGCCAAAAATGCCGATTTGATAATCGCTTGCTGGGTTAGAACTGCAGAATATGCACGGGACAAAAATCTGCCCAAAATCCTCGATATGGCAGATAGTTTTGCATTTAATTACAAAAATTCATATAAAAAAGCCACATCGTTGTTTTGGAAAATGATTTACTTCGTTGAACATCCTCTTTTGCTTCGTTACGAAAAGAAGATGCTTCGCATTTTCGACCGTGCCTTGCTGTTTAACAAAAGAGAAATTGAATTCCTGAACGCACCAAATGCTGTTTGGATTCCTCACGGCGTCAACAATGCTCTGTTGAATTACGATAACATTGACCCACGATATTCAAATTATATTACATTTTTCGGGAAAATGGATTACCGCTCGAATGTCGAAGCAGTGCTTTGGTTCGTGAAAAATGTCTTCTTCCATTTGCCCGAGGAGATAAAACTCCAAATAATTGGAGCTTTCCCGACGAAAGAAATTCTCAATCTCCAAAAGCTGTCGTCGAGAATTGTTGTTCGTGGCTATGTCGAAGACCCTTATGTTATGCTCAAATCCAGCCTTTGCAATATCGCACCGATGCAAATTGGCGCTGGCATACAAAATAAAATACTCGAAGCTATGGCGATTGGTTCGCTTGTGGTAACTACATCTTTTTCTGCTTTCCCAATAGCAAAGAAAGACGACAACGTTTTCCTTGTTGCCGACTCCCCCGAAGAATGGATTAACACAATCGTGGATATTCACAAAAATCCTAAAAAGTATGACCACATCAGAAAAAATGCGAGAGAATATATCAAACAAAACTTCACTTGGGACATTTTCGAAAAATATTACATAAATGTTATCGAAGATGTACTTGCCGAACGAACGAATTTAGAGCGTCAACTCGAATTTAAATCCGTGTAGGAAATAGCAACGACCCGAAGGGGAGAGTAAATGTATTTTATCTGCAAGCAGACAACCGATGTTTGCGAAACATCGGAAGTCTGAATTATTTCACCGCAGAGGAACTCGGAGCTAAGGAATCTTTGTAGCTCTGTGTGCATCTCTGATGCTCTCAATGTTTAATAATTTTTTTCATATCAATTCATTGAAAGAAATTTTGTAATTTACAATGCTTAATTTTTGAGAAATCAAAATGTTATAATGGAACAGATTGGAACATTGTCGAGCGTCGAGGGCAGGAAGCTGCTGTATGCAATATATCAGGAACTTCGCTACCAAAAGCAGATGTCGAACTTGGCTATTTTGGCTTTGACTTGGCGGATTTGCACCACTGAAAGGGAAATTTCCCGCTACACCAAGCAAGAAGTTCAAGTGCTCCACCCTTTGGGCTTTTTCCGTGGAACTGCTCTTTGGATGGAGGAAATTGTAAATCGCTTTTATTTTTCCACCATTAATTCCTTTGTCTATCTTGGTGCTGCAATTCTTTTGGTCTTGATTGGTATTCGTCGGTTTTCATCGACCGTCAGCGACAGTATCGTTATTGCTGGCGTTGCTTTCGAAGCTATGATGCTTTTGTTTATGTTTATTGTAATGTTGTTCACACCAAGCGAAGACGCGCTCCCTGTCGATAAATCCGAAGATGACCCACAGAAAGAACTTCTTTACGAAATAGGCGAAATCGCAACAGATTTTGCCACCGCTGTCTCCAAACTCGAATCTCTTGGCGATAATGTGAAAAACCTGCTAATCCAGCAAACCGAAATCCTTACCCTTTTGCGGGAATCGAATGAAATGACCCGACAGATAATCTCCCCAAGCCCAAAACTTCTGGAAATTATGCAAGAAACAAACAAATCTCTGCAACAGTTCAAAGAATCTTTGGATAAATTGAACCAAGCGACTGCACAACTGGCACAAGAAGAAATTGAAATCGCCGTCCGAAAGGAATTAGAAAAGTTCTTCACGAATATTATGAACAACAAAGATGCAAAGTAGCAAGCGAAAGCGTCGAATAGTTGAAATATACTTTATCCTTTACCTTGCTGCGCTGGTATTTATTTTGCCCGACAGCAGTTTCAAACCAGGCGGACGCAATGGCAACGATGTGCTCGGCGATTTCGAAAGCGCCTTTACACTTATCCCCGAAAAATCTGCTCTTGTATGCAATGTAATTGTTGAACCAAATGGGTATAGAATAACCAAAATAGACTCGTCGAATGTTATTTTCTACACTGGCGATTTCGAGGACATTCAGTTTGAATTTACGATTGAAGAACAGGCGACGAACCGAACGGTTACGCTTCGCCCGGACAAAAACTATTCGGCAAAGTATTTCCGCGTGGTAGAAATTCCCGAAAAGAAAGCAGCGATATTCTATTGGCGACCCCAATACCTTGAAAATTTCAATTCGACTTATCTTGTGAAAGTTGTTGCTACTGCTAAAAGCAAAAAAGCCTTTGGCGGCAAATTCCCAGAGAAATTCACATATAAAGCCACAACGCAATTCTCTTTACTTATTGTTTTGATGAATGCTCTCACAGGCGAGCAAACCATTGCCTCGGGCACCCCGCAAAAGACAAATTTGCCACTAGCCCCGAAAGAACAACAACCTTTGCAATTGCCCACAGGCTTTGGAATTGGGAAAATTCTGCTGTCCGCAACCAGCCCGACAATTTCGCAAATTGCATACCAGCAATGGACAAATACAATTGTTGGAACAAATATCAACCTTGCAACCGATGCCAAGGTGGAACTCAATGTCCGGCGTGAACCCGAAAATAACGGCGGAACAGCCCAGATAACCCAAATCACGCCAGAATTTGTTGTTGTTGCAGGTAGAACTCCAAGTTTCGGCAAGCTGATGGTCGAAGTCAAAGCCCGCAGAAAATTCGATGGGCAGGAATTTTCGACATCCTTCACAGTTACACCACAACAAATCGAAAAGCCTGAATTCCCCGAATATGTCTATCCCGGGCAGACGATAAATGTCGACCCCAAATTCCCTCTGATTCAGGGCGAGTTGAAAACAATTATCCGCGATGGCGACAGAATTTGTTCTTCCTCGCTTGGCGGAGCAGAACTTACCTACACGCCATCGTTGAGCGATACCGGCAAACGGCTATCGCTCGAACGATATGTGAACAACAATCTGTTTGGGCAAAGTTATACAATCTATGTTTTGAACTTTCCATTGCCAAAAATTGTGGATATTGTTCGAACCAGTCCCACAACAATCGAAATAGTCACCCAAGCCTTTGGAATGATGAACCGCGAGCGGAACGAAATTGTCCAGCTGGAATTAGACGGTAACGTCGCCGAAAAGTATTTGGATTTGCGTGGCAAACTGCAAGATTTGCCGGGGAGCCCACCATCGCGGAAGCAATTTTTCCAAGTGAAACCACGCGACCCAAACAAGCCTTTCGTCTTCAATGTGGTTGCAATAGACAAATACGGTCGCCGTTCTGCCCCCCGCCGCGTCGTAGCCGATTGAAATACAAATTCATTGATAAATTTTGTTTGAAAAGAAAAAATTTTTGTAATTTCCATTTTTAATATGAGAGGTTTTATGGAAAAAAATTCACCAAGTCTTTATTCTAATAATATTTCGTTAAGCACTCGAAACTATTCATTTGAAGTCAAAGTTGCGAAAAATGGAGCAAAATATTTAACCATTTCGGAAAGCAATCCAAAAACAGGGCAGTCTAAAATTTTAATTTTCGAAGACCATCTTAAAACATTTTTAGAAGAGCTGGACAAAGCAGTTAAAGCTTTTTAAAAATTGTCTATTTATTAGGCACCTAATTCTTACAAATTCACTCATTTTTTTCATCTGCTGGATTCGATTTCCTCTGTTATTCTTTGGATTTCGTAAAGTTGAGCATATTTTTTGTTCGCTTTCAAAAGGGCTTCGTGCGTGCCTTGCTCTTCGATTTTCCCATTTTCCAGAAATACAATCCACCGGCAATCTTTGACAGCGGAAATTCTCGTCGAAATAATAATCTTTGTTGTCGATGCAAATTCAGTCATCAGGTTTTGCAAAATCAAATGTTCTGTTGCAGAGTCGACGGAAGCAAATGGGTCGTCGAGCACCAAAATCTTCGGACGGGCAATGAACGCCCTTGCAAGAGCTACCCTTTGCTTTTGTCCGCCCGAGAGCGTGATTCCCCTTTCGCCAACAATAGTTTGAATTCCATTGGGAAAAGCCTTTAAATCGCTTTCCATCCCAGCGAGAATCAGCGAATGAAGAACTTCTTCGTCTGTGGCATCGGGTTTGCCCAATCGAACATTTTCGGCAATGGTATCGGAAAAGAGGAAGGGCTCCTGTGGGACAATCGCCATAATTCGACGCAATTCAGCATCGGGAATTTCATTCAAAGATATGCCGCCAATCGAAATCTGCCCACGGCTTGGCAAGTAGATTTTCCCCAAAAGCTTGACTAAAGTACTCTTTCCACTGCCAACCGTGCCAACAATTCCAACTGCGGAGCCAGCGGGAATTTCTAAATTCAGGCTTTGAACAACCCAAGGCAAGTCGTCTTTGTATCGGAACCAAACATCGGCGAATACAATTTCCGCCGAAATGTTCTCGCTTTTTGCAATTTGCCTGCTAAAGCCATTATCGGGAATTTCGAAAACAGTCCAAATACGGTCTATCGAAGCCGAAGCACGCTGAATGAGGTTCGTCACCCATCCAATCGCCGCCACAGGCCATATCAAAAGGTTTATGTAAACAAAAAATTGGGTCACTTCTCCAAGCGTCATCACCTTGTTAATAACTTGCAGACCACCGTAGCCCAAAACAATAAGTTGCGAAATCCCAATGAGCACAATCAACAGCGGAATCATCAAGGATTGGTAAAATTCCAAACGCATATATTTTCGCTTGTATGTCTCGCTAAGTGATGCAAATCGAGTTTGTTCGTAACTTTCGCGGACAAATGCTTTGACCAACCTTATTGCCGAAAATGTATCCTGTGCTTGCGTGGTCAGTTTTGAAAATTCCTCTTGAACACTCTTGAAATTTAGATGAATTTTTTTGCCAATCCTGTATGTTGTCAAAGTAATCAAAGGCAAAGGTAAAATCGAAAGCAAAGTCATCGGAACATCGAGTGAAAGCATAAAAAACAATGCGAAAAGGAATGTGGAAATTGTGTTTGCGGTATACATCACCGCAGGACCAAGAAATTCCCTTGCAGCAGAGATGTCGTTCGTAGCAAGCGAAATGAGTTGACCCGAAGAGTTTTCGGTAAAAAACGAAAAAGGCAGACGCGAAAGTTTGGCAATGAAATCCCTACGAAGTTGAAATTCTATTTGACGGGATACAACAATAATCATCTGGCGAGTCAAGTACATAAAAATTCCGCTGGCTGCGGTTAAAGCCAAAATCCAGAAAATTTGCCACAGCACCAGCGAAATATCGAACCTCCCGCTGGAAATTATGTCGATGGCTTTGCCAACAAATTTTGGGACAATCGTAGCCAAGATGTTCGAAATCGTCACGAACAAAAATCCCCAAGCGATTTTTGCTCGATGTTGCTTTACATAAGGATAAATTTTCTTCAAAGCCATAGCCACAAATCAAAATAAATAAAGTCGATAGGCAACGGAATATATTACATTGCAGAGCCTTAAAAATGCAAGGGAAATTTATCTTAAACTGAAATCCCAATAAGGCTCGTTCACAAATATTTGTAGGGGCGAATAATTATTCGCCCCTACGAGTTTTATAATCGCAAAACCGATTTCGTTTTCCCAAACAGAATTCATCACGGATAGACATCGGATGTCTGCCAGACATCCGATGAGTGGGAAACCCCTTGTTCGGTGAAATGCGTCCGGGATAAACAGTGCTCGCCCTGCAA
>RCNO01000021.1 GCA_003731685.1 Bacteroidetes/Chlorobi group bacterium MS-B_bin-24 | reverse complement strand
TGGAAAATACCGAAAGAGAAACAAAGAAAAAGAAAAGAAAAGAAAAAAAGCCTTTTTTCATTGCATTTCTCCTTATTTATCAATAAAATAACTTATTTCCATTTAAATTGGCAAAGAAAATTAAAAAATAATTTGAAAATAAAAAAGTAAAAAGTGAAAAAGTTTTTTGAATTGAGGGACGTCAGTCGTTAAAAGACCAAAAAACCGTGATTCTTATTGACCTGTCGTATTCGGGATAAATTGGTAAGTAATAAAAATTGGTGGAAAGGATATTTCTGACCGAAAGATTAAGATAGGCATTGCCAAGTTTAGCAGAAGCAAAAAGGTTCAACCCATTGGTTTGCCAGCTTGTTCGCTCTTTGTTGTATTCCACGGGGTAGCCAAAAAAAGGCACAATGTAGAGCCCTTTGAATTGCGAAAGCAATTCAAATTCAAGTCCAATATCCAAAGAACTTGCACCGCGAGTGTACTTGTATGAGATTCCGTTTTTTGAAACCAAAAGCGGAAGCCATTCTTTCGATTTACCATTGGCAGTGGCGTAATTAATGTTGGCTTTGGTATAGAAGCGGCTTCCTAAAAGAAACGGAATTGAAACCGAAACATTTGTGCCCAAAAAGTTGATGTTCTGACTATAAATTTTTGAAACTCCAACAATGTTTCCAGCGCTATCGGGAATGATGTTGTAGATGGAATAGTCGCGGGCGAAACGAGCGAAAACTTCCGCTGTCAGGCGAAAATCTGCTTTTAGAATCTCGTTGCCGAAAATCGCCAAGAAACAATTTTTGTAGAGTTCACCATTACCAGTGGCTTTATATGATAAATCAGCGTAAAATTCAGTGGCGCTATCGAGCGAATAGCCAAGTTTGGAACCAGCGGAAAAGCCGAAAGTTTCTGGTAGTTTGTCCACTCGCCCAGCAAGGGTTAGTCTTAATTTAGAACCCAAGATGGTTTTGGTAATAGCGAAAAGGGAAGGGATAAAATCATCGTTCTTTTCAGCGAGTAAATTCTTTTCAAACCAATTCTTCTGGATTTCTGTTCCAAATAGGAAATCGAATTTATGGGACTTTATTCGCACCTTGGTATCGACACTAACCATTTTGGCTTCGGTTTTTTCGGTTTCTTCGCCATTTTTCGACAAAAATTTGTCCAAGTCTATGTCATTTTTTGCATAGGAGAAAAGACATCCGCCAGAAATCACAATCGCAGTGTCGGGGGAAGCAAGGTATGTATAATTGATTGAAAAATCATTTTGTCTGACGATGCGGTTTAACTTTTCGAAATTTGGCACCGAAAAAGTGTTATCGAACAAACTTATGGATTTTTCAGGGTTCAAGCCACCATATAAACCATTGTTTACAATTGTATATTGGTTTTGGAAAAGGAAATTCAAGTTATTTTTGAAATACCAGCGGACGCCCCCAAGCAAGTTCCATCGGTCTGCATTGGAGTTAGTATATCTTCCAGCACTCCAATATCGCTGGTAGAGAAGGAAGAAGTTCAAATTTGGGAAAATGTTTTGCGAGAATAAACCGCTGGAACCGAGATATTCGTAGCCCGCCTGTCCAATCCAAATTTGAGTGTATGGATATTTGGTATTCAGAATCCGAGAAGTGAAATTGAAAAGCAGTCCGTTCGAGTTGCCGCTTCGAGCAATTGCTTCGCTCCCTTTGAATATCTCGATATTTTCGATAGCAAGGAGAGGGAAGAATTCGAACGAAGAGGCTTGGTCGGGCAGTTGTCGATGTATGCGTCCATTGGAATAGATTGAAGGTCGGGAAACAAATCCGTACTCAATCGTAAATGGTGTGTTTCCAATGGCACCGAGAGTTAAAAATTTCTGCTCGCTTGCTCTTTCGATTATTTCAAATGCAGAAACATTGTCGCCAAAAGGTAGGATGTGTTTTGTGTAAACATCTCTTTCGGGATAAAATGTACCCAACAATCTGATTGGAGTGTGATAAATGATTGTGTCGTTTTTTGTGGTCGAAGATGTATCGCTTTGAGAAAAAAGATTAGAAAAAATAAAAAAATAAAGAAGAATACAAATTTCCAAGCGGTTAGACAAGCCGAACCTCTTAATCACAGGAATCGATAGTGTTTCCTAACAGGTTCAAGCACTTTCCAAACGCAAGACAAACCTGCAGGGAAAGTTACGAAGTCTCCTGCCCCGATTTCGAGTTGCATATCCTTGGTTTCGACAATAACTTTACCTTCGAGGAAATAGCATTGTTCGGTTTCGTCGTAATACCAATCGAATTCGGAGACTTCTTTTTCCCAAATAGGCCAGCTTTTAACACCGCGGTTTTCGAGTTCTTCCTGTGTTAGTTTCTCAACTTTAATCTTTTCCATAGTTCTACAACATATGATAAACTTTATAAATACAAGTATCTTGAATGAATTCTATTCCATTTTCTTCGGCGAGTTTTCGAGCCTCTTCGTTGACAATTCCTTCCTGCAACCAAATTACTTTAATATCGCCGCGTTTGTTTTTTCGTTCCACTGCTTCCTTTGCAACATCAAGGCAATATTCCGAAGGCCTAAAAACATTAAGAATTTCGATAGTTTCGGCAACATCTTCGAGCTTAGTGTAGACGGGAATTCCGTTGACTTCAAATTTTTGGGGATTAATGCCAATTATGTTGTATCCGCGACTTTTTAAGAAAACGGGAATGGAATGGGCAAGTTTTTCGGGATTTTTCGAAAACCCATAGACTGCAATTGTTTTATATTGCTTTAAGAACTCTTTTGCTTTTTCGTAGTTCATTGTGCACCTCTATTTTTTCGTGATAAAATATCGACAAATACATTAACACCTTTTGAAATCCCGCTGATAATACGGGATGTAGTTTGCAATGGGGGAGCGACCCTTTGGTAAACATATTCCGACAATTCTACGAAAGGCTTGTAGATAGACTCCAACGCATCGACTTTCTGGTCAATATTTTCGAAAGATTTTTTTATCTGGACAGAGGTTGAATCCAAATTGCTCAGGCTCACTTCCAATTTCACTTTCAACGAATCGATGTCTTTTGAAACATCAGCCAAAGTATCCTGAATTGAGCGAGACAATTGGAAAATATTTTCGGTCATCGATTTAATCATCTTATTCAGCGAATTGAAGTAGAAGATTAAGTAAATAACGAGAAAAGTCAGAGCCACAAGTAGCACAATACCTGCAACCTTCAATATTATATCGAATTCCATAGTAAGACCTTTTATTTTTAATGTGTTTTATTGCTTCATTTCGGATTTAAACGCCTCGACCCCAGCTTTTGCAGCTTCCTTTACCTGTTCGATTTTCGATTCAACATTTTCTTGGACGGCTTTAGCTTTGGTTTTTGCTTCTTCGATTATTTTTTCGGCATTTTCCAAAATTTTTTGTGCTTGGGCTTTTGCCGAGTCGATAATTGTTTGGGCTCGCTGTTTGCCTTCGTTCACTGTTTCCCAAACTTGTTCATCGACTTTTTGTTGAACATCGGTGAAATAGTTTGATGCTTTTTGATATAAGTCGCTGGTCTTTTCGGCAATGTCTTGGCGAAGTTCTTTACCGCTCTTTGGGGCAAATAGAAGCGCCACAACAGCGCCCACCGCACCACCTACTAATGAACCTACCAAAAAGCCTTTTACATATTCTTTCCCGTTGTTTGCCATCTTTTCCTCCTTTATTTATTTAACTTACTGGGAAAACAATTTCCTTTTCTTTTGCTTCCAAAATTAATTCTATAATTTCGCGTACTGCTCCGTTGCCACCATTGTACGCACTAATAAAGTCGACTTTCTCTTTAACATATTTTATTGCGTCGTTGGGACAAGCAGAAAAACCAGCAGATTGGAGAGCAGGAATATCGTTGATATCGTCGCCAATGAAGGCAACTTCGTCTAAATTTATTTGAATTTCTTCGCACAATGCAATCAAGTCTTTCAATTTGTTCTTTGACCCCAAGATAACGTGCTCGATTTTTAATTTCATCGCACGAGCGGTTACTATTTGCGATGTTTCTGTTGTGATTATAGCAGTGGCAATTCCGTTGTGATGAAGCAGTTCAATGCCCATCCCGTCTCGTATAGAAAAAGCTTTGAGCTCTTCGCCATTTTTGGAATAGTAAACCCGACCATCGGTTAATGTTCCATCTACATCCATAACAACTAATTTAATTTTTTTTAATTTTTCTTTTAAATTACTTTCCATAAATTGCTTTTTTTTGTAAGTACAAAATTATTAAACAATTTCGAGGTGGCTATGAAGAGTTCTTTTTTATCGTTAGCAATAATTCCGTTGGTGTGCATTGCAATTTTTTCGCAAGAGGTCAAAATTAATTCCACGAGTTTGACCCTTTACCAGAGCAACTATGCAATTGTAAAGCAGCAAATCGAATTTAATGCCTCTGCCGATTATACTCGGCTCGTTTTCGATAAATTTCCCAAAGACCTTGTGGAAAATTCTTTCAATTTGTTGTTCGATGGAGAAATTTTGGAGCAATCTATCGACTTAAAGAAAGTTGATTTCAACACAGCACTACGAAATGCAATTGGGAAAGAAGTGAATTTGATTCAGCCGCAAAAACTTAGCCAAAAGGGGAAACTGGTTTTAGTTGGCGAAGACGAAATCGCTTTGAACCTTGACGATGGAAGCTCCCTTTTCGTCAAAGACCTCGAAGGCTATTCGATTTTGATAAACAATTATCCTTTGGATTATCAAGCCAAGCCTATTGCGAAATGGATTTTAAAGCCTCGTAGGTCGGGTTTAAACTCTGCATTCCTTGTTTATCATACCCGTGGCCTTTCTTGGACAACAAAGTATTTCATCTATCTCGACGAACAGAACCAAAAGCTTTCAATCTCTGCTTATGCTAATTTGCAAAATTTTTCGGGGATGGATTTTACGAATGTCCGGCTCAGCATTGTCGAAGGGGAAATTTTGACAAAAAGTGCTCCAACTTATGATTACAGAATGGAAAAGCTCGCCGCAACGTCCGAATTTAGTAGGTCGGTTGCCGAAACACCTTCGTTTGAGTACTACAAATACGACTTCCCTCAAAGCGTGAGTTTGAATGATGGCGAAACCAAGCTGCTTAAGATCTTTTCTGCGAGCAATGTTCCATACAAAAAAACATTTAGATATACTTTAAATACTTGGACACAGCCAAACACTCGTGATAATCCTTATATTTTAGTTTCCTTTGTCAATTCAAAAGCAAATAATCTTGGCTTTCTTATTCCTCGTGGCCAAGCCGATTTTTACTTCACCAGCAAAAATGATGTTGAATTTGTTGGACAAAACAACATTCGCAGTTCGTTGGAAGGGGAACAAGTAGAAACATTTGTCGGGAAGGCAACCGATATTTCGATTCAGGTAATTTCCAACGAAACGCGAACCATTTCGGAAAATCTCCAAGAAGTAAGAATGGAATTGTTGATAAAAAATTTCAAAAAGAGCGAGACATCGTGTGAAATTGAGTATTTAGAAAACTCCTCCTTCGAGTTGGTCAATTCGAACATTAAGCCCAAAGAAAAGCAACCGCAACGATTACTATTCGAAATACCTTGGAAACCACAGTCTTCATTTAATTTTGCTTTTACTGTTCAAATTAAAAGATAAAATATGTTAGGAAGTCATTTATCCAAAAGTGAATCCGAAACAATTCAAATCGCAACGGATTTTGCAAGAATTTTATTGCCCGGCGATGTCGTTGGGCTTATTGGACCACTCGGCTCGGGGAAAACCCTTTTTATTCAGGCAATATGCAAGTATTTTAAAGTTGACGAAATTGTTACCAGCCCTACATTCACGATAATGAATCAATATACAGGTAACCTTGCTAATAAGGAATTCAATCTAATACATATTGATTTGTATCGGATTAAAAATCGTGAAGAACTTGTTGAACTTGGTTTCAATGAACTTTTAGGTACGCCAAACTCCATTTTCTTAATCGAGTGGGCAGATAAAGTGATTGATTTACTTTCGCCTCCGTATTACATTGTGGAGTTTAAAAATGTGGAAGAAAATGAAAATCACAGGATTGTGATTATCAGCCGAGTTGAAAGCTAAAATTTTATCATAATTTGCTCTCTTGTTGGGGTAATTGATGAATTGAACCTAAAAACTTTTCCAGACATCGGATGTTTAAAAAACATCCGATGTCTTTTTATAATGAATTCCGTTTGAGTCAGGAAATCTGGTTTTCGAGTAACACCAGATAATGATTTATTATTTTTTATGTGCAAATAATTATTCGCCCCTACTTTAATGAAAAATGTTCCCAAACATTTCTATTTCGCAAAGTTTTTTTAATTTGCAAATTCAAAAAGAAAGAATAACGATGGGCGAGACAATTTTTGGCAAAATCATCAAAAAGGAAATTCCAGCAGAAATTGTTTACGAAGATGACGAAGTTCTTGCATTTAAAGATATTGCACCACAAGCCCCAGTTCACATCTTGATAATACCAAAGAAGGAGATACCAACTTCAAATGATATTGCCGATGAAGATGCTCCTTTGATTGGCAAGTTGTTTGTTGTTGCAAAGAAACTTGCTCGGGATTTTGACGTTGCCGACTCGGGCTACCGTCTTGTGATTAACTGCAACAAGGACGCAGGACAAGCTGTTTATCATCTCCATTTGCATCTACTCGGTGGGCGGAAGTTTGCTTGGCCACCAGGTTAATTCTGGAGTGATTATGAACATATCAAAAGACGATATTTTAAAGTTTGCAAGGGAAACTTTGCAAATTGAAATTGATTCTCTTGTTCAACTGCAAAAATCGCTCGACGTGAGCTTTGTTCGAGCTATTGAATACATACTCGATGCACGGAAAATCATTGTCTCGGGAATTGGTAAAAGCGGAATCATCGGGCGAAAAATTGCGGGCACATTGTTGAGCATTGGTTTCCCCTGTGTGTTTATGCATTCGGTCGATGCTTTGCATGGGGACATTGGTATAGTTTCGAAAGATGACCTTGTGATTTTGCTTTCTAAAAGTGGCTCGACCGAAGAAATTGTCCAGTTGGTTCCTTTTTTGAAAAATCGAGGGGCTAAAATTATTTCTATCGTTGGTAATCCGAATTCGTTTCTTGCCAAAGAGTCGGATGTTTCGATAATAGCCCAAGTGGAGCGAGAGGCTTGTCCACTGAATATTGTTCCAACGTCCAGTGCAATGGTTGCTCTTGCAGTTGGCGACGCGCTTGCAGCTTGCTTGATGAAGTTGAAGAATTTTACGCTCGAAGATTTTGCACGACAGCATCCTCTTGGTCAGCTTGGGAGGAACCTTATTCTTCGTGTCGAAGATGTGATGCATAAGGATAACCATTTACCATTGATCAAGCCCGAAAATTCTTTCCGTGAAGCAGTGATTGAAATAACTAACAAGAAACTTGGATGCGTTTGTGTTGTCGATGACAATCAGAAATTAAAAGGCATTATAACCGATGGGGATGTTCGCCGAACTCTCCAAAGGTTCGAGGACATAAATCAGCTGAAAGTTTCGGATGTGATGACCCCGAATCCTGTTAAAGTGCATCCTTCCGCTCTATTGGGCGAGGCTTTGGCTTTGATGGAGCAACGCGAGAGCCAGATAAATGTTCTGCCTGTTGTCGATGACGAAAATAAGTGTATTGGTGTGATTCGATTGCACGATATTATGCGAAGTTCGATTTAGTTTTGCTCGAAACGAAAAAATTATACTCGTCAATTATCTTTTTGGCAAAGTAGTCCCAGTTAGCAATTGCTTTGTACTTGTTAATTCCAGAGATAAAATTTTCTCTGTCCATCGAAAAAAATCGAACGATAGCATTTGCGAGGTTTTGAGGAGTGCATTTTTCAACAACCAAACCTGAACCAAAAGGTGTAATCATTTCTGCAAGCCCCCCAGCAGAAGAAGCAATAACAGGCAAATCGAAGTTGTAAGCAATGCCAACAATCCCACTTTGTGTTGCAGACTTGTAAGGCAAAACGCAAACATCAGCCGAAGAGAAGAATAATGGCACTTCCTGCTCGGCAATGAATCGCACGAACAAACTAATCCTTTCGCTTAAGTTATTGCTTTGAATTATTTTGCTATACTTTTCAAAATTGGTATAAGGTTCGCCAGCAACAACCAGATGGTACTCATTGGGAAGAAGAGAAAGCGATTCCAAGAGGATATCGAGACCTTTGTACTCCCGAATGAATCCAAAAGACAGCAAGATTTTTTTGTCCAAAGGCAAGCCAAGTTGAATTCTTGCTTCTTGTTTGTCGACTTTATTGCCAAAATTGTCGTACAAAGCATGTTGCAAGCGGATGTATCGTGCTTCGGGGAAAATTTTCAGCAAATCTTTTTCAACTGCCTCGCTCATCACAATTAGCAAATGGTTTTGAGTCAAAAAGAATTTCGTCAGAGTGCGTGAAAAGGGGAAATTCTCGTGAGGTTCAACATTATCGAGAATTGAGACATTGAAAGATGTTTTCTTTAATTTCCGTAGGACATAACCAAGCGAAGGAGCGAAAAAAGGCATCCAATATTTTGTAATGGTTATGTCTGGATTATATTTTCTGATTATTTTAGCCGTTTTAAAGTATGAAAAAGGATTGATTGTATCCAGAAGCGGGATTGAATTGACTTTTTCGGGGTTATCTCCTTCTTGGACGTACTGGCTTTTGCCCGGAAAAAGCAAGGATGGATATTGCCGCTTAAAAGTGAATGCTGTGACTTCTGCATAGCGAGAAAGGGCTTTCAGCAAACGAGCGTTAAATTGGGCAATGCCACCCCGAAACGGATAAAAAGTCGATAAATATGCAATTTTCATATTCTCAAAATTTTACATCAATAAAGTCGTTAATTTAAAAAATTTAAGTTATAAAATTTGGAAAAATTGAAAAAAGAAGAAGTTTTAAAGAAAATAGACGAAATGGGTTTGAGCTGGTATAATTCCTATTTTTGGAAATACCAGTATCAACTTGCTTTGGATTATATAATTCCCTACTTGAAATCGTTGGGAATACGAATTGCTGGAAAAGCAATTTGCGAAATTGGCAGCGCCGAAGGCGGTGTTCTTTTCGCTTTTGCACAAGAATCTGCCGAAGTATGCTTAGCAACAGATATTGCCGAAAGTCGTTTGCAGGCGGGCAAAAGAATTGCCGATGAGTTTGCTTTTAATATTGATTTTCAAAGGCACGATATTTTAAACGACCCAATACCTCCTAACTGGCAAGGAAAATTCGACTTAGTGTTGCTGCGAGATGTAATAGAACATCTGGATAATCCATCATTAGCATTGCGACGGATTTCTGAACTTCTGAACGATGATGGTTATTTGTATGTAACTTTTCCGCCATATTATTCACCATTTGGCGGGCATCAACATCAACTTGGGAATTTCGCCAGCAAAATCCCATATATTCATTGGATGCCACGCAAACTTTTTCATCTTGTGATTAAAAACGGCAGACCGGCAGACGCCGAGGAAGTTCGCCGTTTGAAATCCATCAACTTAACCATAAAGAAATTTATGGACATCGTTTCCACAACTGCATTTGAAATTGTTGATGAGCGGTATTTTTTGATACGTCCTGTGTATAAATATAAATTTGGGTTAAATTCGGTAGAAATACCAAGATTTATCAATTTCAATTTGGCAAAGGAAATTTTTGCATCCGAAGCCTCGTATTTGTTGAAAAAAAAGCGAAAATATGGAAATTAAGACCGATATTATTTACGGCAGAAATCCAGTTGTCGAAGCTTTACGGCTTGGGAATATCAAGATTGAAAAAATTTACATTCGGTTTGGCTCGAAAGGCTATCAAATTGACCGAATTGTGCAGATTGCACGAAAGAACAATGTTCCTGTTTCGATGCTGGAAAAGACGAATTTCAATCGTCTTGAACAAGAACTTGTAAGGAGCGAAGATACTCAAGGAGTTATTGCTCTAATAAGTCCAATAAATTATCTTGAACTTGAAGAACTTGTCCAGATTGCTTTTTCGCGGCAAGATAATCCTGTACTGGTGTTTTTGGACAGAATTCAGGACCCGCAGAATCTTGGAGCCATTGCCCGGACATCGGAATGTGCGGGCGTTGGTGGATTGGTTATGACCACAAAGGAAACCGCACCTGTTAATGCCACGGTCATCAAAGCCAGTGCTGGCGGGATTTTGAACATACCAGTAGCAAGGGTAAGCAGTTCTTCCCAAGCATTGGAGTTTTTGAAGTCCAAAGGCTTTTGGATTGTTGGAACTGCACCAACAGGTGGTAGAATCTATACCGAAGGGATTTACGACCAACCCATAGTTGTTGCTATTGGGAGCGAAGGGAAAGGGCTTAGCAAAAGTGTATTAAAACATTGCGATTACATTGTTGAAATTCCGGTTTTCGGCAAAGTAGAGTCTTTGAACGCCTCGGTTTCGGCTGGAATTATTCTTTACGAGATTCTTCGTCAGCGTGGTTCCTTTGGGTCAAAATAACGCCAATGATTACCATCAAACCGCCAACGATGTAGGTTGCCGAAATTTTTTGTTGGAAAAATATCACTGCCAAAATGGTAGTGAAAACTGGTTGTAAGTTGTTGAAAACACCAACATTGCTTGCAGGCAGCCTTTTCAATGCATGGTACCAAATCAAATATGCCAAGCCAGAGGTCATCAATGCAAGGTAAAGAATTTGTGCAAGATGCACAAGATGAACAATGTTTAATTTCACAAAATCCTCTTGGACAAGTGAAATTGGCAAGTAAAGGATAAAACCAAAAGTCATTGCCATTGCGGTTGTATAGATGCTTCCATATTTTTTTATCAAATTTTTCCCGTAAGTTGAATATAATGCCCAGCAGATGCTTGCCACAAGGGCAAGAAGATTCCCGACAAAATATTCGCTCTTGAACGAAACTCCTTTTTCAATGAGAATTATCGATATACCAAAGAATGCAACAATTATTCCAATGAGTTTAATTAAATCGGCTTTTTCCCGAAAAAAAGCCACTGCAATAATCAAAATAAATATCGGACTCAATGCGTAAGCGAGGGCAACGTTTGGTGCAGTTGTGAATTTTATGCTTACAAAAAATAAATATTGGTTCAACGGAATGTTTAGAATCCCTAAGACAACGAACTTGTAAAAGTCTTCACGTTGGATTACAAATAGCTTTTGTTTTCGGAGTATGAGTAAAAGGATAAAGAAAAGCACAGCAAAAAAGCTTCGTAGAAGCAGAATTACGCCCGGAGGTAGCTCGAATGTTAAGTTTTTGGCAAAGATGTGCGTTGTCGAAGCAATGAATTGCTGGAAAATTAGAAGGAGATAAATCATTGGAAGATGCCCAGAATTGTTTGCTCTTGTTGTTCCCAAGAGAAAGTTTGCGAAGCCATTTTCAATTGAGGAATGAATTCTGATTTTCGCTCTGCAAGTAGCACTGCTTTTTCTGCAAGTTCATCGGGGGAGATGTCGGTGGAAACAAGTTCTCCAAGCGAGAATTTTTTGAAGACATCCTCGATTGCAGGAAGCTTGGTTGCGATGACGGGGAGACCAGAATGGCAATATTCAAAGAGCTTATTGGGCAAAGCTAACTGATAGGAAAGAGAAAGTGGCTCGATAATACACAACCCGACATCGCAATCTGATGTGTAGTCGTAAAGTTGGCGGTAGGGAACGCTGCCAAGGAAATGAGTTCTATCATCAACACCAAGCAATTTGGCAGAAGCCTTATATTTTGTTTCCATTCCACCGCTCCCCAGGATAATGAAATGGAGTTGTTCATTATACTTTAGTGCTTGTATGCCGAGTTCAATTCCCCGTCCTTCGAGCAATACGCCTTGGTAAACCATTAGGATGGAGCTCTGTGGCAAGTTCAATTCTTTGCGTATATTAATTTTATTCTGAAATTGAAAAATGGCACTGGACGGATAGTTTTTTATCACTACAAATGATTTCGTAGGAAATAATTTTCCAAGAATTTCTTTATCGAGTTCGCCCGTTACAATGATTTTATCCACAAACTTCACGAAATAGCTCTCGAAAGTTTTTAAAATAAATTGTTTGAACTTTTTCGAGCGAAGGGAAGCTAATGCGGAGTAAATTTCCCGTGAATCGTAAATTATCTGGCTATTGTGCTTTTGTTTGAAATATTTCCCCGCTGGTAAAGAATAAACATCGGAACAGAGAACAAATCGTGGGATGATTTTATGAAAATACTTCGAAGCTTTTCGGTTGAAAAGCAAAGCTTTTTCAATTGTTTTAAGCTTTTCGTTGAGTTCAATTCCGATTGAATAAATTACATTCAATGAATAAGTTGTATCCAAAGTTACAGTGGCAATCGAAAATTTGTTGGAAGACAAGGTGTTTATAAAATTTGTTAATCGGGCGTCGAATTCAATTTTGTTAAGAGCAACGATAAGAACATCAACTCGGATTGTGTCCATATTAATCGCGGAACTTGTAGTGGTATGTGCTTCTCAAGATGCCGTGCGAATTAAACCGCTCTTTGAAGTTGATTAAACTTATTGCTGGGGTCATTGGGTCCGCAGCCTTAGTGTCCTGCGAGACACCAATATCGACCCATTCATAGCCGTTTTCGATTGCCCAACGAACTGTTTCGTACATAATTAAATAAACAGGTTTAAGGTGTTCATATTCGTAGAGAAGCATATTGTAGAAGCAAAGTACTACTTTGGAATTGCACAGGAACAGCCACGAACCTGCAATTGCTTTGTTTTCGTAATATACCATATTAAGTCGAACTTTATCGGGCAAAAGTTTCGATAGTCTAATCATATCTTCCAATGAGTGGGTGGGGCGGGCATTGTGTTTTGCCTTATTTTTCAAGAGTATTTCATTAAAGGTTTGGTAATCGTCGCTTGGCTCGATTTTGATTTTACCTTCGAGGAAGATTTTGCGAATTGTTTTCCTTGCAGTTTTATCGAACGAAGACAAGAAATCGCCGTTAAAGCGAAGATTTATAGCATGGCTGATATAATGAAGTTCGAAATCGAACTTCCTGTAAAGCATCGCATATTCAATATTTTGCGTGATTACTTTGTTGTAAATTATCGGGGGCGGGATTAAGAAAATCTCTTTAAAGCCAGCGTTGTCGAAATATTCCATCATTGTGTCTACAAGTTGCAAAGCCTTTTCGAAAGGTAGGGCTTCGGTTACCAATGAGCCATAACTTGCCCCAACTGGCGACCAGAAAATGTTATTGTCGACAATTCCACCGGGCAGAACAGCAAGAAGTTTCTGGTTTTCGAAAAACATTAAATGATGGAAATTAAATTTGCCCGCAGGGTGATAATCCAAAAAAGATTGTAAATGGAAAAGTGTTCCGTTATTCGACTTTTCGACAAAATCGTCCCAGATTTGCCTATACTTTGGTTCAAAATTAACTACTTCGATTTTGCTCATTTACTCAAAACAAAAAAAGTAAAATTAAGCAAAAACAAGGTATTAAGAACTCGAAACATTGGATTGCGTTTAAGGCGTTCCAGTAAACGAGGATTTGATTACTTACAGCAGTTCAAAAATCTTTCGAGTTCCTCTCGCCACGAGGGAATTTCGATATTTAAATCGGAGGAGATTTTTTGATTGCTCATTGCGGAAAATTTGGGACGGCGGGCTGGCAAATGGAATTCTTCGGAATTTACGGGAACTATGTTGATTCGCAATCCGAGATTCTTCTTTATCTCCAAAGCCCACTCATAGCGTGAAGCGAATCCTGAATTTGTTAAATGATAAAGTCCACACAGACCTTCGTCGAGAGATTTCATTACAGCGTCGACAACTGTAAAGGTAGATGTAGGAACCGAAACTTCATCGATTGCAATCCGGACAATATCAGTGTCTTCGACCCAATGCAAGAACTTGACGATAAAGTTCTGGGTGCCATAACCATAGAGCCAGCTAACACGGAAAATCAGGTAGGAATCTAAAATATCGGAAATTGCTTGCTCGCCAAGATATTTGCTCAATCCATAGAAGTTAATCGGGTTGGGTTCGTCTTCTTCGGTATACTGGGTTGGCTTTTCTCCATCGAAAACATAATCCGTACTAAAATGAACCAAAAAGGAATCGTATTTTTCGCAGGCATAAGCAAGATTTTTCACCCCTATTGTGTTAACCTTTATCGGATTCCATCGGTCTTCTTCGGCTCGGTCAACAAAATTGTATGCTGAACAATTTATTACAATTTCTGGTTTAATGTTCGAAAAGATTTCCAAAACATCATCGAGATTAAAAACATCGAGAGTGGGCAAGTCGGTTTCGTAAAATTCGATATTATTTTTTTGGAAGTAATGCTTGAACTCATTACCAAGTTGACCTAATCTTCCTATTAGTAGGAATTTCATTATCTATTCCTATAATTGATTTCAATCCATTTTAGATAGTCCCCAGAGCGAACTTTCTCGACCCAATCGAGATTATTCAGGTACCAGTCGACGGTTAATCGCAAGCCTGTGGTGAAGTCGAACGATTCTTTCCATCTAAGTTCATTTCTGATTTTGTCGCTATTTATTGCATAACGGCGGTCGTGTCCGGGTCGGTCCTTTACAAATCGTATTAGTTTGGTAAAATCTTCGATGTTTCTGCCAGTTTTTTCAGCCAGAATTGTTGCCAGAAATTGTATAAGTTTTAGATTTTCCCATTGGTTGTTTCCACCAATGTTGTATGATTCACCAATTTTGCCTTCCTGCAAAATCATCCAAATTGCAGAACAATGGTCTTCGACGAACAACCAGTCTCGAATATGGAGCCCGTCGCCATAAACTGGCAGTTCTTTCCCTTCGAGCATATTCAAAATCATTAGGGGGATAAGTTTTTCGGGGAATTGGTATGGTCCGTAATTATTTGAACATAAAGAGATTGTTGCGGGTATTTTGTAAGTGTTGACATAGGATTTAACGAGAAGGTCGGCAGAGGCTTTGGAAGCAGAATATGGGCTACTGGGATTATATGGAGCGGTTTCGCTGAAAAATTCGCTTCCTTGGAGCGAACCATAGACTTCGTCGGTGCTAACTTGGTGGAAACGAATTTCTTTGCCCATCTTTTGGAATTTTCTTACTAACTCCAGTAGGCAAAATGTTCCAATTATATTTGTTTGAATAAAATCTTGTGGACCAATAATTGAGCGGTCGACGTGGGACTCTGCTGCGAAGTTGACAATTGTATCAATTTCGTATTTGTCGATTATCTTTTCGATTTTTTCAATATCGGAAATGTCTGCTTTTTCGAAGAAATAGCGAGTCGGTAAATTCTGCTCAATATCCATTAAATTTTCGGGGTTGGCTGCATAGGTTAATTTGTCGACATTTACAACAGTATGTTCTCCTGAAACATTGTTGAAGAGGAACTTGATGAAATTTGTACCTATGAAACCACACCCTCCTGTGACAAGAATTCGTTTCATTTTTAAAGTAATTCTGAAATATCAAAATTAACAAAATAGGGTGCATTTTTGTCTTTTTCGGACAAAATAAAATTTCTTCCGAGATTGGGCCATTGGATGTTGATGTTTGGGTCGTCGTATCTGATGGTTCGTTCACATTCCTTTGAATAAAAATTGTCGAGAAGATACAATATTTCGGAATTGGGGGTCAAAGTGAGGAATCCATGTGCAAAACCATCGGGAATTAGGACTTTATTCGGGAAGTGGATTATGTAATCGTTAGGAATGTTCGCAAGCGAGCCTATCGAATCAATATGGTTTTCGGAGCCAACCATAACGAAGGTTAGGTATTGAAGGAAAGAGGGGCTTTGTGGTCGCAAATCGACTGCAACATCGAACAGAACACCTTTCGGACAGCAAACGATTTTCTTTTGCTGGAATGGTTTGATTTGGAAATGTAGCCCTCGCAAAGTCCCCATCTGGGTGCTAAGGGAATGATTAACTTGAAGAATTTTAAAATCGATTGAGTTTGCGTCAAGTTCCTTTTGATTTAAAAGTTCGGCAAAGAAACCACGGTTGTCCCTAAAAAGCTGGGACTCTAAAATAAGAACACCGTCAATTTTTGTTCGAATAATATTCATTTTTCAGAATAAAAAAATACTAAATTATGTAAATAACAATAAATTAGAAGCTTTCCGAAGGAAGTTATAAAAATAAATCGTCTTTGGCGACTTAAAGATTATGAAAGTGGATTTGTCAAAAGTAAAACATTAATGAGTAGTATGATTGACAAGAAATACGGGCACTCACATTTCAGTACTAATCGTTTTCGTTCAATTAATAATATCCTCGTTGTTTGGGGGGAAAATGTTTTGGTGGATGTTTGTTTCGAAAATCAAGCCGGCGATAAATCTTCGAACTTGCTGGGCATTGATGTTTCGTAGACCAATGAGCATCGCTCTGTCGATAAATGTTTCCATAACTTCGAGTGGAAGAATTCCAAGCGAATAAAGCTGATTCAACTCCTGCCAACCATCTGGGCTGAACAAATCCTTTTCTGCCTCGTGAAGATAGCGAAAGGATTTATTGCCAGAATGAAGATTTTGGAATAATGTCGATTTCCCATCTTCAAGTTTTTCTACAATCCAACTTAAAGCGACCGAAATTTCCGAACGGGAATATCCTTTGTTCAAAAGCATTTTCAAATCGACTTCATCGATTTGCTTTTTCTTGGTCAATTCGCTTGCGATAAAAATTAGTATTTCTATTATTCTTTCCATTTTCTATTGATGATTTAGAAAATAATTTTCTAATCTTGTCATTTCTTTTTTCTCTTTCGAAGTACGATCATCAAATCCTAAAATATGAAGAATTCCGTGAATTGCAAGCCGAAGCAGTTCGTTTTTGAATGTTGTTTTATATTCTTTCGCTTGTCTTTCGGCTTGGGGCAGACAAATGTAAATCTCACCAAGAATCAGCTCTTCGCTATCGCTTAAATCGAAACTGATGACATCAGTGATGTAGTTGTGGTTAAGAAATTTTTTGTTCATCTCCAATATGGTTTTGTCATCGGTAAGGATAATGTTAATCTGTGCGTTTCGCTTGCCAAAGTGTTTTAAAACATTTGTTATCGAAGTCTGCAAAGCCTTGCGGGGAATTCCCTTTTGCTCCGTTTCGTTATATATTCTAATTGTTATTTTTTCCATAAAAATAAAATTATAAAGAAAAAAGGGAATATCAAACGAAATGCCAAAATGGAAATAAAGGTTTTGGGAGAGGGCAAGTTTTAAAAATTACGAAAGGGTTTCTTCGAAAAGGGCAAGCTGCAGAGCAGAGAGCAGGAGAGCACTGTCGAGCTCGGCAAAGTTGTGTTTGATTATTTCTCTTTGGATGTTGGAGTAAAGGGAACAAGTGCAATTTTTCCCGACAATAAGGCAATTTAGTTTTTGCGTGTCGTATTGAAGAAATGCAATTTCGTTGGGTTCGACAAAAATTATTTTCGAAAAGTTGTGAAGTTCGAAATAACCGAAGCTGGTTTGGACAGAAGCCAAATTAATTTTCGAGCCGTTTAACTCAATATTTTGGTAAATGGTTAAGAAAAGAAAATTTTTCGTTTCTGGGTCGACGAGCTTCCAGCACCAAGAATTTTCGTTTTTTTCTGGTTCTGTTCCCAAAAATTTACTAATTGCTGAAATGTTTTGTTCCGAAAATTCTACCATAGGCTTACCAAAATAAAAGTCGAAGGGGACTATGGATAAGTCCCCTTCTTGGAAAAGATTAATCCATTGATTCAATCATTTCGGCAATGATTATGTTCAAGCCGCCGACAACTTTTTGCTTTCCAATGATGCCAACATATTTGTTGCTTGCATATTTAGCAAGTTTTTTGCCAGCGAAGGAGCCATCTTCGTTAAAAACGAAGTAGATTTTGGCTTTTTTACCTTCGCCAACAAGCAGGACAATAGGCTTGCCTTCGTCGGCTTCTTTCATAGCTTCGTCTTTCGAAACTGTGCCGTTATTATCGATGATATATTTTGTAAGGCTGATGACACGACCTTTCAAAGGTTTGTCAGCTTTCTTGTTTGCATCTTTTTTTTCATCTGCTTTGGTTTCGGGCTTTTGCTTTTGTTCAACTTTTGCTGGTTCGGCTGTTTTTGCCGAAGCTTTCTTTTGAGCAGCTTCCTGCGAGAATGCAAACGTTAGCCCAAAAACTAATAACAACGAGACTGTTGCCAAAAATAATTTTTTCATCTTTGCCTCCTCAATTATTAATTAATAGGTTTTGCGTATGGAACACCAGCTTTCTTTTGGTACGAGATGACGCATTCAATGTAGCGGTTATCGGGTGTGCCCTGGAGCAAGCCATTAGCTCCCGGCTTAATCAAAACCTTGGCATAGTTCCAATCGGTGGCATTTGGTGCCTTTGTTCGGACAATGATAACGATACCATTTTGGAAGCTAGGCTCAGTAAGGTCAATATAATAGTTAGTAGAGAATTTCCGTGCACTAAGGGCTTGACTATCGAAAACATTATCCAAAGTATTTGTCAAGAATACATCTTCGCTAATTTCCGTAGTCCAAGTTGGAGCTTTCGGGAAATTATAAAGATTGTTGTTTGCAATGTAATTTGCACTGTAAAGGCTTACTTCCCCCAATTTGGTATAGAGTCCAAGATTCCAGAATTCCCCGCTGGCAACTTTCAGAGTCTTTGGTTTGCCATTTGTTGGGTCATAAAGTTGGAGACCGCTACCAAAGGACGAAGCAGTTTCGTAAACACGAATTGGCTCGTCGTTGATATTTGTGGTGAAGCGGAAAGCAGGCGACCATTGGATTTTTGCACTACCAATGCTTTCTTTGTCTTCGGTATTGCGTGCACGAAGTTCAAAGGTGTAGATTGTTCCGTCGGTTAAGCCTTTGATATCGATAGTATTGGTACCTTTGGAGATAATCTTGGGGCTGAAAGCACCGGGAGAGATATAGAGCACGTAGTCTTTGAAGTAGGTTTTGCTTTCATCGGGCGAGAGTTTCCAACGAAGCCGAACCGTTGCCGAATCGATTGATGTAGCTTTCATACTATCGGGACCGGTGACTGTTGGAGTGGGCTCGGTTGTTGTGCTCTCTTCACAAGAAACAAAAAGCAACAGCGCTAAAAAGAAACTTGCAAACGCAAAGAAACTTTTGATTTTCATAGTAGAACCTTAATTTGTTTAACAAAACAGAAAAATTAAAATTAAGAAACGACAATATAACGATTGTATTTTAAATTAAACTTCGCAGGCAAGAGCCAATTGATATGCAAGCTCTTGTGTTAGTTTTTTTCTATCGAATTGTTCAACAAAATCATTTGCAGGCACTGGCAATATGTCCTTTTGCCACAGGTCGTAAAAAGTATTTAAAGCACGATTGATACCATCGACATCACGAGGGTTAGTTCCGATTGCAGCTTTGGATTCGAGTGCCAAATTCTTCATATAACCATCGGGAGCACAAATCAAGATTGGCTTTCGTGCACCAAAGTATTCGAAGAGTTTGCCAGGGGAGCGCACATTATCCTCGAAAGTTAGCCAAAGAATGTTCGACATTTTCAGTAGCCGAATTACTTGATTATGAGGCTGATAGCCAAACAATTTGACACTTTCTTCTATTCCGTATCGTTTGATGTATTTTTTATGTGACTTTCTCATAATTCCTATGAACCAAGCTTCTTTGGGGATGCCATCGTTTCGAGTTTTGACGAACTCGGAAAAAGCTTTTAGAAAGTATTTTGGTGTTCTATTGTCCTGAAACAGTCCTGAGTGCGTTACAACAAATTTCCCGGGAACAGGCTTGAGGTTTTCAAAGCTCGAAAAATCGCTTGCATCAAATCCGTGAGGGATTATAACCACTTCGTCGCTTTTCAAAAAGGGATAGCGAGTTAGGAGAACATCCTTTGTTCCACGAAATGTAACAATTATCCTTTTAGCTTTCTTTAAAATAGATTCTTCTAATTTTCTCACATAGTTTTTGTGGAAAAAAGTAGGGAAAAAATGAAAAGGATTATCCACCCAAATGTCGCGATAATCGATAACGAAAGGGACTTTGAACTCTTCGGATAATGTTGAGGCAACAAGGAAATCTGTAAAAGGAGGGGCGGTAGCCAAAATTACATCAATCTTATTCTCTTGCAGTATTTTGCGCCCCAAATTCAATGCTTTTTTCTTCCATAAAATTTTTGTATCGGGTTGCAAAAAGAAGCTTGCAAGGAAACGGAAAAAGTTTTGCAATCTATAACTTGGGGGAAATGGTTTGACCTTTCGCTGTTCTGGCGAGTATTCGCCTGTTCTATAAACTTCGACGTCCAATGTTTCTAAATCTTTTTGCAGTTCATCGTCGAAAGCATAATATGACTTTGGTGAAGTAGTTAAAACGATTGGCTTCCAGTTGAACTCGGGGAGGTATTTAACAAACTTCAAAGTTCGTTGAACTCCGCTCAATCCCATTGGTGGAAAATAATAAGATATTATCAGAACATTTTTATTGTTCATATCAGAAACAGACAATGTTTTACCGAAATTAAATTACAATAAGTTCTTCGGGTGCTTTTGTTAAGTGTTTTGCAGAGTCTTTGGCAACATAGACATTGTCTTCGACTCTCATTCCGTATTTATTTGGTATATAAATGCCGGGTTCAATAGCAAGGGCACATCCTTCGGGGATAATCTCGTTTTCTTTGCGAAAAGTAATTAAAGGCATTTCGTGAGGCATAATGCCAATACCATGTCCAAGCGAATGCTGGAAGAAATCGCCATATCCAGCTTTGGCAATCATAGAGCGAGCGGCTTGGTCCACCAATTTACCATTTACGAAGGGTCGAATTTGGGCAATTGCATTCTCTTTGGCTTTGATAAGCAGCTCGTAAATGCTTTTTTGTTCTTTCGTGTATTTGCCAACAGCAAAAACTCTTGTAATATCGCTACAAAATCCATTTACAACGCAGCCGAAGTCGACGGTAACAACCTCGTTGGCTTTGATTTGCTTATCGGTGGGACTGCCGTGGGGCATTGAGCTGCGTTTACCACTAACTACGATTGTTGGGAATGGTTCGCCTTCGGAGCCAAGTTTGCGAGCGTAGTAAACAATTTCGGCTGCCAATTCCTTTTCTGTCATACCGGGTTTGAAATTTTTTAAAACAATGTTGAATACTTCTTCGCTCATCGCACAAGCTTTTTTGATATTTTCTAATTCCTCTGGGGATTTTGGCATAGTGTAGGGTTCAACGATGGTTTCCCCGGGTTTAAATTTTACAGGGCGAATGAGATTGCGTATGTTGATTACCTCTTGGTAGCTTAATTTTTCGGCTTCGAAAGCCAGTGCATTAATGTCTTTGAGTAGCTTTTTCTCGATTAAGTAGTTCCAAATATCACGGGTTATATGAATTTGTAGATTTGGGAGAGGATAAAGTTCTGTTTGCACCTGTTCCTCGTATCGGTCATCGGTAAAAAACCAGATGGAGTCCTGAAAAATAATCATCGAAGCAGATGACCCCGAAAAATTTGTCAGGTAGCGGATATTGGGCAGATAATTAACAAATAAGCCATCGGTTTTGAGTTCCTCGATTCGGAATCGAATTTGTGTTAATCTTTGGGTAATCTTTTCTGGAAAAGTTTTAACAGGTTCGTTCGTAATTGAGTTAGATTTTTTTGCCATATTGTATCCTTTTAAAGATTATTTAACAAAATAGTTTGGTGATTCCTTTGTTATGCTAACATCGTGGGGATGCGATTCCCGAAGCCCTGAATCAGTGATGCGAACAAATTTTCCATATTTCTGTAGTTCAGCAATTGTTCTGCATCCACAATAACCCATTGCAGAGCGAAGCCCGCCAACAATTTGGAAAATCGTGTCGGCTACATTCCCTTTGTAGGGAACTCTGCCTTCGATGCCCTCGGGAACAAGTTTGGTAATTTCATCTTCGACATCTTGGAAATATCTGTCGGCGGAGCCTTTTTTCATTGCTTCCAGCGAGCCCATCCCACGATAGATTTTATATGCTCGACCTTCGTAAAGGATTTTATCTCCGGGGCTTTCCTCGTGTCCGGCAAGTAGATTGCCAATCATAACAGAATCTGCACCAGCAGCCAGAGCCTTTGCAATATCGCCCGTTTGCTTTATTCCGCCGTCGGCGATTATTGGAATTCCTGCTTTTTGGGTGACTTTTGCCACGTTGAATATTGCTGTAAGTTGTGGAACCCCAATCCCAGCGATTACACGAGTGGTGCAAATAGAGCCGGGACCGATGCCTACTTTAATTCCATCGACGCCAGTACGAACCAAATCTTCAGCTGCTTCGGTGGTTGCAATATTTCCCGCAATTAAAGGTATCTCGGGAAATTTTGATTTTACCTTTTTTATCATTTCAATAACTCCACGGGAGTGGGCATGGGCAGTGTCGATAAATATTGCGTCCACTCCGACTTTTTTTAGTTCAGCAATTCTATCGAGAGTATCGGAACTAACTCCAACAGCGGCACCAACTCGAAGCCTGCCCAGTTCGTCCTTGCAAGCATTTGGATGCTGTTTCTTCTTTTGAATGTCCTTTACAGTTATTAAACCTTTGAGTATAAAATTCTCGTCAACAACGGGGAGTTTTTCAATTTTATGGGCTTGCAAGATTGCTTCTGCTTCTTCGAGAGTAGTTCCAACCGATGCAGTTATAAGATTTTCTTTGGTCATAATGTCTTCGATGAGCGTGTCCAGTGCAGGATTAAAACGCAAATCGCGGTTGGTAACAATGCCAATTAATTTGTTGTTTTCGTCGACAATTGGAATTCCAGAAATATGAAATTTAGCCATCAGTTCAAGAGCCTCGCGAATTGTATTCTTCGGACCCAGAGTAATTGGATTCATAATCATCCCGCTTTCGGAGCGTTTCACTCTATCGACTTGGTCGACCTGCTCTTCGATGGACATATTTTTGTGTATCACGCCTAACCCACCTTCGCGGGCAATTGCAATTGCCATTGGGGCTTCGGTAACAGTATCCATTGCAGCACTAAGGATGGGAATGTTTAAAGTGATACTCTGGGTAAGTTTGGTCCGAAGGTCTGCCTCTCGGGGAAGTACTTCCGAATATCGAGGTATCAAAAGAACATCGTCGTATGTTAATGCTTCGTCAACAATCTTTTCATTTTCAAACATCATATCCCTCTTTTACAAAATAATTTTTGCAAAATTACGAAAAAACTACAAGATAGTTATTGCCTACCAGACCACTGAATTAGTAAAAAGGGGGATAGGAATATTTTAATCAACAAAATAAATACAAAATATCTTTTATTCTATATCGCTTCGATAAAACAATAATAAATTAGAATGGTTAAATTTATGATTAATAATGAATTTTAAAGATTTTTTAAATGAGAACAAAGAAAACTTATTAGAGGAATGGTTCCTGTGGTTAATTGACCATTATCCTGAACCCTCGAAAAAATTCATTTCCAAAAAAGAGGAACCTTTTACAAACCCTGTGGGATACAATCTTTATCAAAATCTTGGGAAATTGCTCTCGTTGATTTGTTCCAGTGAAATAGATTGCACCGAGTTCAACGATTCGTTGGAGGATATTCTCAAAATTCGAGCTGTTCAAGATTTGTCCTATTGGCAATCGGCAAATATATTTCGATTTTTGTGGGATAAGTTCAACAACTCGTTGCCCACTGATACCAAAGTAGAATCGTATAGGACTGATGTTGATTACTATATGACAATCTCGGAAAAAGCATTCGAGTCTTTTATCAACATTCGGGAGAAAATAGCCCAAATTCAAAGGGAAGAGATTCGGAATCGTTATGGTAAGTTTTTGGAAAAACTTAACGAAAAATACAAGTTGATGGATAACATTTTGGGTGAAAGTTTTGCCAACAAAATAGAAGAGTAATATGGGTATTCAGCTATCGCTTTTGGTTACTGTCGTGATATTGCTTGCGGGATGGGTGGCAGGAGTCCTGCCCTTTTTGAAATTTATTTTTGGAGTGATTCTGCCATATGTAGCTTTGGCAGTATTTGCTATTGGGCTTATTGTTCGTGTGCTTCGTTGGGCTCGTTCGCCTGTACCTTTCCGAATTACTACAACTTGCGGGCAGGAGAAATCCTTGCCTTGGATTAAGCAGAACAAATTGGACAACCCAAGTTCAGCTTTAGGAACTTTGGGCAGAATGGCGTTGGAAGTGCTCTTCTTCCGTTCTCTTTTCCGAAACACGAAAGCCTCGCTAAAAGATGACCGCTTGGTTTATTCCGTTGACAAATGGCTGTGGTTTTTCAGTTTGGCTTTCCATTGGTCTTTTTTAATTATTTTCTTACGGCATTTTCGATTCTTTACCGAGCCAATACCATTCTTTGTTGGGTTTCTTCAAGATATTGATGGCTTTTTCCAAGTTGGATTGCCGATAATTTACATTACCGACGTTGCGATACTTGTTGCTTTAACATATCTTTTCCTGCGCAGAATCTTCAATGCAAAAGTTAGAATTGTCTCGCTCCCTTCCGATTATTTCCCTTTATTGTTGATTTTGGGTATTGCTGTAACAGGGGTTTTGATGCGATATTTTTTGAAGACGGATTTGGTTGCTGTTAAAGAATTTGCAGTGTCGATTCTATCTTTTCAACCAATAAGCAATGAACTGCTGAACAAACTTAGCCCATTGTTTATGATTCATTTCACATTTGTCTGTACCTTGCTGATTTATTTCCCAATGAGCAAGCTTGTTCATTTGGGTGGAATATTTATGAGCCCAACACGAAATTTAGCCAATAACAATCGAATGAAGCGACACATCAATCCTTGGAATCCAGTCGTTGCGGTTCATACTTACGAAGAATATGAAGATGAATTTCGTGAAAAAATGAAAGCTGCAGGTATTCCAGTAGAAAAGGAGGAGTAATATGTCGATAAAGATAAAACCAGAGGAACTTTTAAAGAATGTAACTTACAAGCCCAAGTTTGTAAACTGGATGGATGTTCCTGTTGAATTTCAAAAGGGAACATTTAATTATGCGGGAAGCGAAGATGCATTGATTTATCTTGACCAACCGAACCCAAGGAAATGGCAACCGACCGACCCCGATTGGAAATTGCCTGAGAATTGGCAGGAGATAATTCTCGAGGGTTTGCGGGAGCGATTGGAAAAATATCGGTCACTTAAAATCTTTATGGATATTTGCGTTCGCTGCGGTGCTTGTGCCGATAAATGCCACTTCTTCCTTGGTTCGGGCGACCCCAAAAATATGCCAGTTCTCCGAGCAGAATTGCTACGCTCTGTTTATCGCCGTGAGTTCACAACGGCAGGTAAGATTATGGGTAGAATGGTTGGCGCTCGGGAGCTGACATTTGATGTTCTTCGCGAATGGTTCTATTACTTCTATCAATGTACCCAGTGCCGAAGATGTTCCGTTTTCTGTCCCTATGGAATTGATACAGCCGAGATTACATTTCTTACACGGGACTTGATGAATCTAATTGGCGTCAATATCGATTGGATAATGACCCCCGTAAAAAACTCATATAGAACAGGGAATCATCTTGGGGTTCAGCCGCATGGTATGAAAGATAGTTTGGAAATGGCAGCAGCCGACATCGAAGAAATCACAGGAATTCGTGTAGAGATACCGATTAACAAGAAAGGGGCAGAATTTCTTTTTGTTACACCATCGGCAGATTATTTTGGAACACCGCACTACTACACTTTGATGGGCTACATAATGCTCTTTCACGAGATAGGACTGGATTATACATTCAGTACTTATGCTTCCGAAGGTGGAAATTTCGGTTCGTTCGTTTCACACGACTTAATGAAACGATTGAACCATAAGATTTATGCCGAGGCAAAAAGGCTAAAAGTAAAATGGATATTGGGCGGGGAATGCGGACATATGTGGCGTGTTATTCATCAATATATGGATACAATGAATGGTCCAGCGGATTTCCTCGAAGTTCCGAAGTCCCCAATCACAGGAACAGTTTTCGAAAATGCTAAGTCGACGAAAATGGTTCATATTTGTGAATTTACTGCCGATTTGATTTATCATAATAAGTTAAAACTCGACCCAAGCCGTAATGACCATTGGCACGCTACATTCCACGATTCCTGTAATCCTTCCAGGGGAATGGGCTTGCTCGAAGAGCCGAGGTACATAATTAAAAATGTTATGAGGAAGTTCACCGAGATGCCCGATAATACGATTCGAGAGCAGACATTCTGCTGTGGTAGTGGCGCTGGCTTAGGAACCGAAGAGAATTTTGAAATGCGGATGCGGGGAGGTTTCCCGCGAGCAAACGCAGCAAAATATGTCAAAGATAAATACGGGGTGAACATTTGCTTGTGTATCTGCGCAATCGATAAAGCCAATCTCCCACCGCTTTTTGATTTCTGGGTACCTGGTCTCGAAGTTGGTGGAGTTCACGAAATGGTTGGAAATGCATTGATTATGACTGGGGAAAAGCCCCGTGAAGTTGATTTGCGACTTAATCCTTTGTTAAAAGAGGAGGAAAACCAATGAAAATTTACGATGGATGGAAAATTATTTTGGGTATAGTAATCGGAATTGCATTTTTTACAATGCCTATCTGGCTCAATTTGTCTTCTGCCCAAAGCAAAGTAAAGCCTAAACTGGTTTATCCCACTGATGCACGGCAATGTATCGACGATAAAGATTATATGAATCATTACCATATGGATTTGCTCAATTATTGGCGCGATAGTGTAGTCCGTTTGAATATGCGCTACGTTGTTCGAAACGGAGTTGTGCTGACGCATAATGGACAGAAGCTTGAAATGAGCCTGACTTTGACTTGCTTGAAGTGTCATAGCGACAAAAAGAATTTCTGCGACCAGTGCCATAATTATCTCCAAGTAAAGCCATATTGCTGGGATTGTCACGTTCAACCAAAGGAGGCCTTAAAATGATTGATAGAAGAAACTTTTTGAAGATAGTGAGTTTTGCTGGAGGTATTGCTCTTGCTGGGAAATGGACCTATGAGTCTATCTCACAAACTGTTGTGGAACATCCCCAGCAAGGGTTGAAAGCCCATCGTTGGGCAATGGCAATCGATGTGAAGAAATGCGAGCAGAATCCCAATTGCAACAAGTGTATCGAAGCTTGCCATTCTTACCATAATGTGCCAAAATTGGACAATCCCAAAGACGAAATAAAATGGATTTGGAAAGAACAATTTAGAAATGCTTTCATTACCCAGGAGAATGAATTTTTGCCGAAAGGAATGAATTTTTCCACGGTGCTACTTCTTTGCAATCATTGTGATAATCCTCCGTGTACGAATGTGTGCCCCACCCAAGCAACTTGGAAGCGTGAAGATGGGATTGTGATGATGGATTGGCATAGGTGCATTGGTTGTCGGTATTGTGTTGCTGCATGCCCTTATGGTTCACGAAGTTTCAATTGGCGTGACCCAAGGCCTTTTATAAAAGAGCAGAATCCTGAATTTCCAACTCGTACTCGTGGTGTGGTTGAAAAGTGTACTTTCTGTGCAGAAAGATTAGCCCGAGGGATGATGCCCGCCTGTGTAGAAGCTTGTCCGTCGAAAGCATTGATTTTTGGCGACCTCGAAGACCCCGGCTCCGAGGTTCGACAAGTGCTTTCCGAAAGATTTTCAATACGGCGAAAACCTGAATTGGGAACCAGCCCGGAAGTGTTTTATCTCGTGTAAATTTTAATCCTTATATACAAAATTGCCTCACTCCCAAAATTGGACAGGAGTGAGGCAGAGTTTATTTACGCAATGGTAACTTCTTTGCAAAGGTAAACGTCTTGGATTGTATTCAAAAGCTGAATGCCTTCGTTCATCGGTTTTTGGAAAGCCTTCCTTCCCGAGATTAATCCCATACCACCGGCGCGCTTGTTGATTACAGCAGTCTTGGTTGCCTCGGCTAAATCGTTTTCGCCCGAAGCACCGCCGCTATTGATAAGCCCAACTTTGCCCATAAAATTGTTAACCACTTGGTATCTGCAAAGGTCGATTGGGTGTTCAGAAGTGAGCTCGGAGTACATTCTTTTGTCATATTTTCCATAGGATTTACCTTCGGCGTTTAATGCAAGATAGCCGCCGTTATTTTCTGGTAATTTTTGCTTGATGATGTCCGCTTGAATTGTTGCTCCAAGATAGTTTGCTTGGCCAGTTAAGTCTGACGATACGTGGTAATCTTTGTCCTTTTTGAATGCGGAATTTCGCAGATAGCACCAAAGGATGGTAGCCATACCAAGTTCGTGTGCATAAGCGAAAGCTTCGGAAATTTCGACTATTTGCCTGTTGCTTTCGGGGCTGCCGAAGTAAATTGTGGCTCCAACTGCAACAGCGCCCATATTATACGCTTCTTCGATTGTTCCAAAAAGTATTTGGTCGTATTTGTTTGGATAAGTAAGAAGTTCATTGTGATTGATTTTAACAATAAAGGGAATTTTGTGGGCATATTTGCGAGCGACCATACCCAGAACGCCAAAAGTCGAGGCAACGCCGTTGCATCCGCCTTCGATTGCAAGCTTAACAATATTCTCCGGGTCGAAGTAAATTGGATTTTTAGCGAAACTTGCACCAGCAGAATGTTCCACACCTTGGTCGATAGGCAAAATCGAAAGGTAGCCGGTGCCTGCAAGTCGTCCGTGGTTGAAAAGCCTGTGTAAATTGGCAAGGACACGATTATTTCGGTCTGAGTTTGCGAAAACTCTATCGATAAAATCCGGTCCGGGGAGAGTTAACATTTCCTTTGGAACTTTGGGATTAGAGAAGCCTAAAAGATATTCGGCATCGTTGCCCAGCAATGATTGAATTTTTTCGAACATATCTCCTCCAATGTTTTTTGAAAAACAGATATACAAAAATAATTTAAATATATTTTTAAACCAAAATAGTTATAAACAAAAATTGATTTCGAGGATAAAAGTTTGCAAATGAGAAATGAATATTGAATTTTTTTCGTTAATTTTGAATTGATTATGTGATTTTAAATAGAAATGTAAGATGGCTCGACAAGTGAAGAAAACCTCGCAAAGAGGGAAAAAGAAAGCAGTTGTGGAATGGAATTTTCCAATTGAAAAGAAGAATTGGGTTTGGTTTTTCGTGGGTATCGGGGTTATTGTTTTGGGCTATATTTTGATGACCACAGGAATCACCGAAGAACCAGCCCTGCCACAAGGAAAATGGAACAACCCATTAGTAATTTACGTGGCTCCCGTTATCATTGTTATTGGCTATTGCGTGATTATTCCGTATGCAATTTTGAATACCTTTAAGAAAGAGCAGTAGGTTGATGGAAACTAAATAGCGGAATTGAGAAAAGAATACTTGATGTTGTTCGAAAAAAGAGCAGTAGGTTGATGGAAACTAAATGTGGATATGTGGCTTTAATTGGTGAGCCAAATGTAGGGAAATCGACCCTTTTGAATGCACTCGTTGGAACCAAGTTGAGTATTGTTACGCCAAAGCCACAAACAACACGGAAGAGAGTTGTTGGAGTTCGAACCGACGAAGATTCCCAGATGATTTTTCTCGACACCCCGGGAATTGTGGAACCTCGGTATGAACTTCATCGTGTGATGATGCAATATGTTGATTTTGCTATTGCCGAAGCCGATATTATTGGATTTATGATTGATGTGGCTATCCATAAAGATCCTGCTGTGGCTTTAACCGAACAAGTTAAAGAGCGACTGAAAACTTTCGACAAGACTTTGATTTTGATTTTGAACAAAATTGACTTATTAAAAGATTCGAAAGAGGTTCTACCTATTATTGAAGAATACAACAAGCTTGGGCTTTTTCGAGAATTTGTTCCAATTTCTGCAACTAAACTTGCTGGAGTTGACGAGTTGATTAAAGTTTTTAAACAATATCTTCCCGAAGGGGAATTCCTTTACGAGGAAGATGTTCTGAGCACTCAATCGGAAAGATTCTTTGTCTCGGAATTAATAAGAGAAAAGTTGTTCACAATGTTCAAGGATGAAGTTCCATACTCTACCGAAGTGCAAATTGTCGATTTCAAGGAGCGAGAAAAGGGAAAGTGGTATATTTCTGCCGAAATAATTGTCGAGAAGGAAACACAGAAACCGTTAATAATCGGGGCTGGTGGAAGCAGGATTAAGAAGCTTGGAGAAATCACACGAAAGGAAATCGAAAATCATCTTGGGGTTCCTGTTTATCTTGAACTTTTCGTAAAAGTTCGAAAAAATTGGCGAAACAATAAGAATTATTTAAAATTTTTTGGTTATTAAATTGAGGAGAATATGGAAGAGGTCGTAAAATCATCGAGTTTGATTAACCAAGAAGCTCAGGTTGGCGAAATGGTTCAACTGGTAACATTTGAGCTTGCGAATGAACACTTTGGAATCGACATCTTAAAGGTTCAGGAAATCACGACAATGACGAAAATAACCCGTGTGCCAAACGCCCCACATTACGTCGAAGGCGTAATTAATCTTCGTGGCAAAGTTATTCCAGTTGTCGACCTTCGAAAAATTTTAAACCTCGAACCGGGAACCTATGGTTCCAACTCTCGAATTATTGTTCTTCATTTGGATGACAAAATAATTGGAATTCTTGTCGATAGGATGAACGAAGTTCTTTGGGTCAACAAGAATATGATAGAGACCAATCCAATCGACACTAACTCCAAAGTAGGGGAGAATTACATTGTGGGGGTTGTAAATTTGCCCGATAGACTCGTAATTCTGCTCGATTTGTTCAAAGTTTTTAATATCTCATCTGGAACAAAAAATTAAAATATTTAAAAAATTTTAAAATTTTTTTGAAATTTTTGGAACTTTTTTAAGTTTTATGTGTCTATTACTTTGTAGAAGTTGCAAATTTTTGAAAAGTGATTGTGAGGCAGGGTATAAAGAAAATAATACAAAGCATCGGAGTGTTGGCATTAGTGATTTTTGCCTTTGCTTCGTGCGACCCCTGCCGTTACGATGATGTTTTTTCTATTCCCGAAGGAGATATTTATTTTACTGCACTTCCCTTTAATACAAACCAACCTGGAATCTTCCAAATCGACCTTCAAGAGAAGAAACCGCGATATATTGTTGAGAACGGAATTTTGTATTCACCTCCATCGCGCGATAAAAAAATTGTGTTTGTTCGAAATAATCCATCGGGTTCGCAAGATATTGTGCTTGCCAAAATCGATGGGACTCAGCAAAGAATAATCGCCGGCGATTACAAATGGTACTCGCGAGATTTTGCTATACTTTCGAGCAATGGTCGCTCTATTGCTATTGGAGCCAATGGAAATGAATTGTGGTTGGTTCGTAACGAAAGTGAATTTTTTAAATTGAGTAGCAATTTCTGTAAAGGAACTCTTCCAGCATTTTCACCCGACGGAACCAAAATTGCTTTTGTCGAAGGGAAGGATATTTATACTTCCCCACAACAACTTGTTGTGTACTATTGCGAAGCCGATAGACCAATAAAAATATCTACGAAGCTTTTGCCCGGGCAAATCAATGAAATTTTTGGTGAGCCAAGTCTTTCGTGGAGCGAAGAAGGGGTCTTCGTTTACCTTTCTATTTCGAACGAGGAAAATTACGACTTGATTTATTCTGCAAGTTACGAAGGCAATTACGAAAATGCTTCCCCAGTGGATTTAATTGGTTGCGTCGAAGTTGTTCCAACACTCGAGGATGGGAAATTTTACATTACCGGACGCGAAGGCTCCCTTTGGTTTGTAAACTTTGCTGAGCCTGTCAGCAAATATCAGTTCCTCTCCCCTGGTTCCGGTTATTCCTATAATTTATTCCCTCAAGTTAATTTCCAGAACTCTAAAATACTTTACACAAGATATTACAAGGATGATTTAAATTTGTTTCACGGGACTTTGGAAATTGTTGATTTAAACACTTTAAAGGATAAGACTATTAAACCAACGATAATTAGTAGCAATGTTTATAGAGCATTTTGGAATAAATATAAGAGATAATGGAAAGTTTCGATAACTTTGGTCAGATGTCCGATTTTGAACTTTGTCAGGCTCTTACGAGCCGAAAGGAAATTGCCGAATTGGCTTTCACCGAGATATATAACCGATACAGCCAGATGCTTTTTGCTTTTATTTTAAGAATATTGGGGAATCGGACTGATGCCAAAGATGTTTTTCAGGAAACTTTTTTGAAATTTTATTCCAGCTGTGTGGGTGGAGCAAAGGTCACCAACATTTTGCCTTTGTTGTTGAAAATTGCCCGAAATTTGTGTTTGAATCGGTTTCGTGACAAGAAGATGATTGTCCCGTTCGAAGATAATCGCACTTCGGTTTTCGATGAAGAACTTGAACGGAGCGAAACTTCACAAATCATTGCGAACGCCTTAGCTTTGCTCGACTTCCCTGTCCGAGAAATTTTTGTGCTCCACCATTACCAGAGTTTAACATTTGCAGAGATTGCAGAGATTACAGGTGAATCACTTGCGACGGTTAAAACTCGTTACTATCGTGCAAAAGAAAAACTTCGTAATTATTTAATTCCTTTTTTAAGAAATGAGAAATAATAAATGGGATAAATGCTATGGATTATATCAAATTAATTGACTTGTATTTGGAAGGGGAATTGAATCAGGTTGAAAAGGATTTGCTGTTTGCCGAACTTTCCCGAAATCCAGAGTTGAGGGAATATTTCGACCAGCAAATGCAATTCAATCAACTCTTCCAAAAAGATATGCAATCAATTGCTCCGCCGCTCGATGCAACAAATTATATCTTCTCGAGCTTGGACTTTAAAATACCAAACTCTGCATATCCGCGAACAAGTCCTGCTCCGCTTGGTCTTTTATACAATTTCAAACAAATTGTAGCCAAGTATTTTCCTTTTGTTGCATCGAGTATTTTCGGTGGGTTGGTTTCTTTTGTTTTGCTCTGGATTTTCATTCCTTGGCAGCGAACTGCGGAGCCCGTTCAGCGAGGAATCCAAGTCGTCTCTCAGCCCGGGATTCCAGTGGGTAGTGCTGTCGAAGTTCCTAAAATTGTTGCAACCGAGAATAAGACATACACTATGCCTGTTGCAAATTTGGAAAGGGCTTTCCAATCCGCTTTCGAGAAGTGGCTACGGCAGTTCAATTTGCAAGCTAACAATTTACCTTCGGACAATTCAATTAGTTCGAACGCAACAGAGCCATCCAGGACTTTTGAGCCTGTTACAACTTCTCGTAATACTTTGAACCAGCTTCCGATTGCTTTTAATAAAATATTCGTTCAGGATGGAAAGATTAAATCTAATATCCCAATCAATCAGAATTTTGAGGTTCCAGTTAATCACATTGAACCAATTTTAAATCATTTAAGTAAATTTACTCTTACTTTCCGTGGGTATATGCTTAATTCTCAGCCAGAAGTCAACATTAACACAACTCAGACAAGCCTTTTGAATAATGCTGGCATTGGAATTGGTTACGAGCTTGGGAAAAATAGCACAATTGGCTTCGAGTTCGGACAGGAAAAGTTCCCGCAGAGGTTTACTTTGATTCGTGATGACGACAAGATGTTTTACAAACAGAATCCCCTGCTTTGGTGGTATGGTTTGTATTATCAGCAGGCTGTTAGCAATTTGTTCAGTTTCGAGTGGCTTAAACCTTTTGCTAAAATTTTCGTTGGTGGAACGCCAGTTGGACCTCTCGCTCGTGGTACAATAGGTTTGCAATACACGCCCGACCGTAGAGTTTCGCTTTTCCTTGGTTGGGAAGGAACTATCCTTTGGTACAAAGTTCAAAACAATTTGTATCAAACTCGAAAGAATGGTATAACTTATGGGGTTAGTGTGAAATATTAAAAGATATGCGGAAATATATTCTATATAAATTTTACTTTTTGGCACTATGCATTTTGGTTGGGTGTCAGTGTATACCGAGTTTGGACACCGAGCAGGAAATAACTCCGTCCCAATATTCCAAAGTGATGTGTGTGAATTGCGCACCACAATTCGAAAAGTTGAAAATTTACGCTGGGGACTTCCTGTTGCATTCTGCTCTTTATTACGGTATGGAAGAGGGATTCCGATATATTAATGTTCTTCCCGGGGTTATAAACTTTGTTGTTTTGTACAAATCCGATTCGACTCTTTTCAATGGAATGGTGAGTTTACGAAAAGCGGTACCATATACTTTCCTTATTTATCAGCTTCAAAAAAGGATTCAGCCACTACTTCTTTACGATACATTAAGCTCATATTCATTTACAAATTCTTACTTTCGATTTGTTAATATTGCTAATAACTCGTCGGGGAGTTTGGTTTTCAAGGTTGAGCAACAATATCCAGTGGCAGTGGGTATACGTTTTCGGAGCTTTACGAAGTTTTTTACAACTTATCCCGAAAAGTACAATATCGAAATTCGGGATGCCGAGAAAGATTCGGTTTTGTTCTTTTACAAAAGTTACAGCTTTTTGCCCGGCAAAGGATACACAATTGTTTTGCGTGGCGATTTTAAAGTTGCCTCGGGGATTGGCTCGCCTTCGGTTTTAATAATTCAGCACAATTTTGATGAAATTTATTACCAAGAAATAAAATAATATTTTTGTTTTTTCGATAAAATTTTGGATATTATTTTGGAAATTGGAATTATAAACAAAAAAGGAGGTGAAATATGTTTTGGACACCAGAACTTGCTGCATATCTCGAAGATGCACCGTTCCCAGCAACAAAGGAGGAGTTGATTGATTATGCTAACCGAACTGGTTGCCCTCAGCAGGTTATAGATAATCTGATGGAAATCGAGGACGAGGAAGCTTTGATTATGGGCATCGAAGACCTCTGGCCTGAATACGAGGAAATAAGTTCCGAGGATTATTTCTACAACGACGACGAAGAAGAGCAATACGCCTAACCTTTTGCAACACAAGACTGCTCCATCCTTTGCTATTCGGAGCAGTCTTTTTATTTTGCAAATTTATTTCGCTGTAAAATTTAGAATGTGGTTTCAAAGATTCTGCTTTTTGCTTTTTGGCTTGTTGTTTTGGGCGACTGATTCTCTCTCGATTGAAAACAATAAAAAGTTGTTCCATTCTTTCTATCATCCCGACTTATTTGAAATTAATAAAGTAGTTTTCAAGGGGAATTCTTTTGTTTCTTCCGAAAAATTGCAGGGCTTGATTTCTTCGAAACCAACAAAGAAGAGCCTTCCCCATAGAGCCCTTTTTTTCTACTACGAAAATGTAGCCCGCAATCGAGCGGCTCCGAAATTGCTTGCTTCGTCGCTGAAATCTATTGTCCTTTCTCTTGCGAATGAAATTTCTTTTTTCAAAGAGCCCCTGGCTGAAAACGATAAGCAAACAATTTACAATTTTTACTTTCAAAATGGTTTTCACGATGTTGCGGTGGATTATCGCTTTTATCCGGATTCTATTGAAAAAATCAATGTTCTTGAGTTTTCGATTTCCGAAGGCGTTCAATATCGGGTTGATTTCATCGCTGTTCAAGGGCTCGATTCATTAAGCCCAGAGGTGGAAAAAGAAATTCGGAGTGTGAAAAAAGTAAGTGTTGGCGAACCTTTCAACGAAGAACTTTTAGCAGAGGAATTAACCGCAATCCGAGTGATTTTAAGAAACAATGGCTATTTTTATGCAGATTTTCTATCTCCGAGAGTTGTCATCGATACTTTAAAGAAAATCGATTCTGTTTATATTGAGTTTCGAACGGGGAAACCTGTCAGGATTGGGCATATTAATTTCATCGACAGCGTTGGGAACCAAAAAAGGGTAGGCTTTAATGTTAAGTACAACAACTTGGATATTAAGCCCGGAGATTTATTCAGCCAGAAGAAGCTTTTAAGTTCAGAAATTAATTTAAGCTCGCTCGGAACTTTTGAACTTGTTCGTATTGATACTTCGAGTGCATTTCATCCTTTCACCGATTCGACAATTAATCTCGCTGTTCTTTTGAATTATCGAAAACTCCGGGACTACGGAGTTGGGTTATTTACAAACAGAACAACAGCAGAAAAAGCCATCAACATTGGTTTCGAGTTTACAATATCGGACAGGAATATTTTCGGTGGTGCTCAATCGGCGAGTTTTTTCCTGCGAGCCTTTGGAATCGATATAAGTAGGGTAATCTTCGAGCGGAAATCTCTTGAATATGAATTTCAAACAGGAGTGAATTTTCTTCAACCATTGCTTTGGATTATTGGTAATACAAGGGTAGGGCTTTCGAGTTCAATACTTTATTCCCGAAGGAAAGTGTTCGGTTCTTTGCAGCTGAATACTTTTACTTTCCCGCTGAAATTTTCCTCGAGGCTGCCTTTGTGGACTTATTTCAATTACATCGATTTCGATTTTTACTTCGAGCGGCAAGTTCCCAAAAATTTTGCGACTGCTTCGCAAAGTTTTTTTTCCAATGCCAACTCCTTCGAGGATTCTTTGCGAATTCAGCAGTCGATAGCAATTTTTGGCAACTTGGATAGATACATTAATACATACCATCCGTTGTTGACAACTTCAATCTTTGGGATTAATTTTACGGGCGATACGCGCGATAATCCACTGATTCCCCGACGCGGTCGGCTGACCAATTTGAGCTTCGATGGGTACTTCTTCTTTGGTATGGCAAAATATTATCGGTTCAACTTCTCGTCGCGTTGGTTCTGGGATTTGACGAATTTCTTTGTTCTTGGGGCGCGAGTCCAAACGGGCTACATTTACTGGTTCGATAAGAAAAACAGCTTCGTCCCGTTTGAAAGACACTTTTTCGCTGGTGGTGCCAATAGTGTTCGGGGTTGGGCTTCGCGCCAACTTCGCTACTTCAAGGGTTTTCGGCTCGACACCAGCAGTAGTGCCATTGTGAATAGCTTTTTGCGGGACTTTGTAGGCAACTCGACACTTTTTGAAACTTCGCTCGAGGCTCGTTTTCGGTTTGGCAGACCTTCGTATATTGGTAAAACTTTTGCCGATATACTTGAACTTTTTACCGTAACTTTATTTTTCGATGCGGGGAATGCTTACCAATGGCTGATTCAAAACGAAAAGGGTGACTATTATGTGAAATATACACTGGGCGACTACATTCGTGGCATTGCTTGTGCAACCGGCTTTGGAATTGGGTTTATTACACCTGCTGGACCCTTCTTTCTTGATGTAGGCTTTCCGGTTTACGACCCGAACGGCGAAAAAAGAGCCTTCGCGTCCCCCGTTTTCCACATCCGCCTCGGCTATGCATTTTAAATTGTTTATTGCTATTGTTGAACTTGTATTAAAATTAATGTCTGCTTAAAGTTTTTAAACAAGAGACATTTCGTAGTGATTTTAGTACGATCTCTTGAGGTTCGAGGTGGTTGAGTTTGGCGGTTTTCTTAATTTTGCTTTTTTGAAGTTGCAAAATGAGAATTTTTGTTATTTTTTTTACTCTAACTTTTGGATTAAATCTTTTACAGGCAAGTGATACCGACACACTTGTCATTTCGGATTTCCCACGAAAAATCCTCGATGAACTAAACTACTACAATATCATTTTGAAGTCGGGAAAAAGCACAAGTTCCAGATACTTTCGGGGATTCGATTCACAGGCTTTGGGCGATTTGTATTCCCGTGACGACTTTGCTTGGCAGAGGATTGAATTTTTCGTTGGCGACAGTTTGGTTTTTGGTGTTTCGAATCAATCGGATACCAATTTTGTCCTGTTAGTTAAAAAGGAACGATACCAGTGGCACGATACTCTTCGATTTTCGGAATCGAAAACTACCCGGAAGATTGATTATTCAAAAGTTTACCAAGGCTACAAGTACCTTAATCCAATTAAGATAACGATAAAGACTAATGACAAGAATTTATCGGCTGCGAACTTGGAACATACTTTGTTGATTTTCGAGGGGAAAAAGTTAATAAGTCTCATTCCTGAAATAAGCAAAATTGTTATTGTTCGAGAAGAAATGTTAAATAAAAAAGAAAGAAAATGAAAGGGAAAAAGATTGTAGAATGCGTTCCGAACTTTTCGGAAGGACGGAACGAAAAGGTAATCGAAGAAATTGCAGAAGCAATCAGGCAGACCCCGGGATGTGTTCTTCTTGATGTAGATCCGGGAAAATCGACGAATCGCACGGTCTATACGTTTGTTGGGGAACCTTCGGCAGTTGCGCAAGGGGCTTTGAATGCAGCTCGCGTTGCCCGCAAATTAATCGATATGCGACATCACAAGGGCGAGCATCCTCGGATTGGTGCCCTTGATGTGTGCCCATTTGTTCCTGTAGCAAATGTTACAATGGATGAATGTGTAGAGTGTGCAAAAGAATTTGCTCGCCGAGCCAGCGAGGAGCTTGGCATCCCTGTTTACCTTTATGAATTTGCCCAGCCGTTGGAGTATCGGAAGAAACTGTCGCAAATTCGCGAAGGGGAGTACGAAGGTTTAGCCGAAAAGATAAAGAAGCCTGAATGGAAGCCCGATTTCGGTCCAGCAGAATTTATTCCCGAGTGGGGAGCGACTGTTGCTGGTGCTCGGAATTTTCTAATCGCTTACAATGTTAATATTTTGGGGACAAAAGAGCAGGCGCACAGAATTGCTTTGAACATTAGGGAAGCAGGACGGGGACCGAACGAGCCCGGGCTTTTCAAGGAAGTTAGGGCAATTGGATGGTGGGTCGAAGAAAATAATATGGCCCAAGTTTCGATAAACTTAACAAATTTCAAGGTTACACCCCCCCATATAGTTTTCGAGGAGATTAAAAGACAGGCAGCGAAGTTGAAAGTCGGTGTCGTTGGCTCCGAACTTGTCGGTTTAATTCCGCTGGAAGCAATTCTGATGGCTGCTGAATATTATATTGAGCGAGAGAATCTTTTTATTTTGCATGAAGACCAAAAGGTAAAGTTAGTTGTCGATAGGTTGGGGCTAAATTCAATAACGCCGTTCGACCCAAAAAAGAAAATCATCGAGTATATGATTAAAGAAGAGCCCAATGAACCTTTGGCTGGGAGCACAGTTCGGGAGTTTATCGAAAAGATATCGGCTCGAACGCCGGCGCCGGGTGGAGGTTCAGCCTCGGCGGCAATTTCGGCTATTGGTACTGCCCTCGGTTGTATGGTTGCACAGCTGACCTATGGTGTCCGTAAGTTTGAGCATCTTACGGATGAACTTCGGAAAGTCATTCCGCCTTTATATCATACCACTAGAGAATTGATTTCAAAGATAGACGCCGATGCAAATGCCTTCAATGAGTATATGGATGCATTACGATTGCCAAAGAACACACTCGAGGAAATCGAATTGCGAGAAAAAGCAATGCAGGAAGGCTTGAAAAAGGCAATAAATGTTCCATTGACTACAATGCGTATGGCTGATTCTTGTTGGGATGCGATGAAGGCAGTGGCACGAATAGGGAATTTTGCTTCCCGTTCGGACATTGAAGTTGGAGCCAAAGCACTTGAAACAGGAATTTGGGGAGCCTATCGAAATGTGCTAATCAATTTACCATCAATTACAGATGCTGATTTCGTGGCGAAAGTTAAGACCGAAGCGGAAATGATTTCAAATCGAGCAAAAGAATGTCTGGACGAAATTCTTAAAATAATTGCCCAGCGGACGCAATAACTGTCCGTTATTTCGAAAAGTCCTACGTAGTTGTCCGCTGGAATTATTCGGGGAAAATTTTTTGAATAAATTTTTTGAGATGAAAAAATTAAAAATTCACCACTGGATTTTAATTGCGTTTTTGTTGGGTATCGTTGTTGGAATAATCTTCAAGAAAAACGAAAATCGTTTGTTGATTACTTATGGTCAGGAAGACAAACAACGAAGCGAACGCATAACATTTACTGGTTTTGCTCAACTTGTGGTCGAAAATAATCAAATCTACGATACGATTTCATTTAAAGATGTAAGGCAATTGGTAAAGTATGTCGAGAAGAATACCAAAAAGATACTTCTTGCAAAAATCGATGGGAAAGTTTATTCCTATGTTAAAGAAATTAAGTTTGCCGAAGCCCCGTTGAAATTTCTTTCACCACTTGGCACGCTGTTCCTAAGGCTACTTAGCTTTCTTGCGATTCCGTTNGTTATTTCTTCGATGATAGTTGGTGTTGCCAGTTTGGGCAACATCAAAACACTTGGAAGGATTGGGTCGAGGACTATTCTGTTCTACATAATTACTACTGGATTTGCTGTTATTATTGGGATTGCGGTTGCCATAACAATTAAGCCGGGAGAGAAAATTACGCCCGAGGTCAAGGCACAAATTGAAGAAGTTAGTCAGGAAGTAGTTACAGAGAAATTAAAGGCAAAAGGGCAAATCGACATAGTGGATTTTTTTGTCAATATAGTTCCTGCAAATCCATTCAAAGCCATAAGCAACGGAGAGATGCTTCCAATAATCTTCTTCGCTATATTCGTGGGGATTGGGTTGACGCTGGTAGAGCCATCGAAAAGTCAGATTGTGATTTCTTTTTTCGATACTATTTCGAATATTTTTATCCGAATGGTCAAAGTTGTGCTTTTGTTCGCTCCTTTTGGAGTTTTTGCCTTGATTGCTGTTGCGGTATCGGATTTTGGCGTACCTATACTTTCCACGCTTGGATACTATATGTTCTGTGTTATTTTGGGGCTTGCGATTCAGTTTTTTGTTGTTTATTCAGTGTTAATTTGGCTATTTGCAAGAACTAATCCGATGATTTTTTATTCTGGGCTTCGCGAAGCACTTATTGTTGCATTCACAACGAGTTCGAGTGCCGCAACTTTGCCCGTTACTTTCCAGTGTGTCGAAGAAAATCTTGGGGTTCCAAACAAAATAGCCAGTTTTGTTTTGCCGCTTGGAGCAACGGTGAATATGAATGGAACCTCGCTATATCAGGTTGTTGCAGCAATTTTTATTGCTCAATTTTATGGGCTCGATTTGAGTTATTCGCAATTGGCAACTATATTGTTAACTTCGATGCTTGCAGCTGTTGGAACAGCTCCGGTTCCCGGTGTTGGTATTATTATGTTGATTATGGTATTGCAGTCTGTTGGTATTCCTGCTCAAGGAATCGGGCTTATACTTGGTGTCGATAGGATTTTGGATATGTTACGAACGATTCCAAATATCGCTGGCGACGCGGTAGTTAGCTTGATTGTTTGGAAAATGGAAACGAAGAAAAGTAAATAAAAATCAGTAAATTTCGTAATTCATTTTTTTAATAATTCAAATTTTAAAGTGAAAGATATTCAAAAATTAATTCCTTTGTTGAATCCACAACAAATTGTTGGAGAAGTGCATTCCAAAGTTTCTTCGATTTGTTATAATTCACATCTTTGTGAACCTTATTCAATGTTTTTTGCTATTTCGGGAACAAAGACCGATGGACATCTGTTCATTGATAGTGCTATTGATAAGGGAGCCCGTTATTGTGTTTGCGAACGATTGCCCGAAAATCTTCGGCAGGAATGCACTTATATCGTGGTCGAGAATACCAGAGTGGCACTTGCCGTTGCTTCGAACTTCTGGTTCGGTTATCCGTCGGACGATTTAACCGTTGTTGGTGTAACCGGAACCAATGGCAAAACAACGATTACGTATCTTTTGAAAGCGATAATGGAGGAATTTGGCAAAAAGTCTGCTGTAATTGGAACAATCGGTGCTTTTGCCGAAGGCTACACGAAGAGGCTTTCGAACACAACACCCGAAAGTTATGAGTTGTTCAAAATGTTTTATGAGTTGAAGAAATTGGGTGTTGAGTTTGTAGCTATGGAAGTTTCATCGCATTCTCTTGTGCAGAAAAGAGTTTACGGAATTGATTTTGATGGTGCAATTTTTACAAATTTAACACAAGACCATTTGGATTACCACAAAGATATGGAAGACTATGCTCGAGCCAAAAGTTTGCTTTTCAAGTCGTTGAAATCCGATGCGGTAGTTGTTGCTTTTGCCGATAGTCCTTATTCAGTCGATGTGGTATCGCAAACCCCAGCAAAGAATGTATTTTTTGTTAGTAGATCTCCAAATTACGATGTCCAAATTGTGAACGAAAGGATAGGATTGGATTTTAGCGAGTTTGAACTCGTTTTCAACAAACAGATTGAAGCAAATTCGCATTTGAAGTTCCAAACACCTTTGCAGGGAAGGTTTAACATCGAAAACGCTGCCCTTGCGAGTGTTATGGCATTAGCGCTGGGTGTCGATTTTCCAACAATACAAAATGCTTTGAGAAATTTTGCTGGTGTTTCTGGAAGAATGCAAAAAGTAAATTTAAAGAACGGGGCTATTGGTATTGTGGATTATGCACATACGCCCGACGCATTGGAAAAAGCACTGCAAAGCTGCCGTGAACTTTTGGACCAAACTGGCTCGGGTGGTAGGTTGATTGTTGTTTTTGGATGCGGTGGCGAAAGAGACCAAGAGAAAAGACCTTTGATGGGGAAAATAGCTTCCGAAATTGCCGATTATGTGGTTCTCACAAACGATAATCCTCGAAAGGAAAATCCCAGCAAAATTATAAATCAGATTTATTGCGGAATTTCCAACGAAGGCAAAAAGAGAGTAATACAAATTGGTAATCGCGACGAAGCAATCGAGTATGCATATAATCTGAGCAAGCAAGGGGATATTATTCTTGTTGCAGGCAAAGGACACGAAGATTACCAAATCATTGGCGAAGTAAAGTACCATTTTAGCGATGTTGAACAATTGCAAAGATTTGGAGTGTAGAAGAAATGAAGAAGAAAAAATTTACCGAGGAGGAACTTCATCCCAAACATCCTTTAAAAGCTTACGACAACAAAGTCTTTATTCATAGCAATGAAGGCAGGATAATTCGCATCATTGCGGAATATCTTTATCCTGAACAACATTTCAAGAAGCATGGAATAAAGAAGACAATCATTTTTTT